>NZ_JAKGBG010000004.1:0-210886 GCF_021532595.1 Pseudoalteromonas sp. OFAV1 | reverse complement strand
ATAATTATTTAGAACCAGCAATAACAATGACTGTATCGTCAGATACTTTAGCAATATCTTGGATACTGGTTTTTGTTGTTGTTTCAAAATTCAAATAACTTGCTGATTTATTAAACCCATAGGTGCTAGCAAACTTTTCAGTGCTCATTTCATTACACTGTAGCTTTTCTGTCATAACCCGTTTGCTTAAGCGTAAATCACGCATTGTGTTTATTACGTTTAATGGTTTGTTTGAAGCAATTGCCATACACGCTTGAGTACCAACATTGTCATCTGCTGCTACAAATTGTGCGGCGTTTGTTTCTGTTGCTACTAATGAAGAACCTAAAATTAATGCTGTACCGAGTGCTGTTGTTAACGTATTCATCTTTCTCTCCAGTTGTTTGTCCATGTGACACGTCATATGTGCTACCTCGCTTTGGATACTGCACACTTCCTATTTGCTGGGCACAGTTAAAGTATGCGCTAACCGAGAGTAATTGCTGTTAATGAAAATCGACAAGTTGTAAGTAAGTATGTAGATGTGAACAACAAAAAATAACCGCTTGATAAGGTATATTTTTAAGTGTGAACTTTGACACAATTCGAGAAATATTTTTCTATTTTTATTATTAAAAAATCTTTATTGGCTAGTATTAAAGGTTTGGTTTTTACGTAATGGTTACATTTACGTTTTAACTCTACATTTTTTAGTCGCGCTATTTAAAGTATAAGGAGTACCAGTGGCCACGAAATTAGCAGACTATTATCAACAAGCTTATGCATCTGAATCAAAACATTTTAATCAATGCTTCTATTGCGGTTGTGAAGCCACTGAGCGAGATTTTTGCCCACCACTACATATGCTACAAAGCATTATAGATTTAGGTGAAGACGCAGAATTTATATCTATTCCAGCATGTTATGAATGTTTTGCGTTACTACATAACGAACGGATACTGACCATTGATGGGCGAGTGACAAAGCTTAAAAAGAAACTTTCAGCAAAATACGCTAAAGCGTTGAGAATTTATCACATGTGGCATGAAAGTGAGCTTCACGATATGAGTGATGAATTTGTACATAGCATTAAAGCAGGTATGAAGTTAGGTGCAGAGGCTGCAGAGCGGCTTGCATTTCAAGGTTATAGTTATGCAACAGAAGAGGCCAGTGTAACTATTCGTCAAAAGCGTGCCGAATTTGATGTGCAAGGCAAAGTCTTTTATGACTTTAAAGACGCGCTAAATTACTGCATTAACGATTTGAACGTAGACAGAACAGAATTCTATAAGCTGGTGGTTGAAGATTATAACGGTGATTTTAATCGTGCTTTAAGCCAATATCGCCATCGCCACGAGAAGGTAACAGCAGCAAACGATGCTGATTCACTGATCAAAAGTTTTGCGAAGCAGCATAAACAAAATTCAGACTTTGTAACTCGCACTGTGAAGCATTTTATTAACAAAGATCCGAGTTTAACTACCGAAGGTGCTTTAGAGCAGCTATATAACAATTACATTAAAAAATAGAGCAAAACAAAACAGGTAATTCGTCCCAATAAACTGCTACTTGCCTCGTTTGTTCGCATTGAAATTAACATTTGGTTAAAGTGGTTCAATAATAAAAAGGAGAAACAACATAATGCAAAAATTTGCTCCATCCGTATTGGTCATGGCGCTTGGTGTCGCGTTAGCGGGATGCCAAGACAATGGCCCTCAAGATCCAAAAGTAACTATAAATAAAAACCCATACCCAAGCACCTATAAGCCTCTTGCATCACAAAGCACATTGATCACAAATGCAACAGTACTAACTGGCACAGGTGAGCGCTTAGATGATGCAGATGTTTTCTTTGTTGATGGCAAAGTACAGCAAGTTGGTAAAGATTTATCAGTTCAAGCTGATAAAACGATTGATGCACAAGGCAAATGGGTAACACCAGGTATTATTGATGTGCATTCACATCTAGGAGCATATCCAACACCATCGGTGGCATCTCACCAAGATGGTAACGAAATGACAAGCCCTGTTACAGCTGAAGTGTGGGTTGAACACTCTGTCTGGCCACAGGACCCAGGTTTTAATCGTGCTCGTGAAGGGGGCATTACGTCTTTACAAATTCTACCAGGTTCTGCAAACCTGATTGGTGGTCGTGGCGTAACGCTTAAAAATATTCCTTCTCATACGATGCAAGGGATGAAGTTTCCTGATGCACCATATGGTTTAAAAATGGCATGTGGTGAAAACCCAAAACGTGTTTATGGTAGTAAAGGTGTTTTACCATCAACGCGTATGGGTAATATGGCCGGCTATCGTACAGCTTGGATAGAAGCAGCAGAATATAAGCGTCAATGGGAAAAATACGAGAGCGATTATGCTGCGGGTAAAAATCCCGAAGTACCGCATCGTGATATCAAGCTTGATACCTTAGCGGGTGTTCTTGATGGCGAGATACTCATTCATAACCACTGCTACAAGGCAGAGGAAATGGCTATGATGATCGATCTTGGTAAAGAATTTGGCTATCACTCAGGTACATTCCATCATGGTGTTGAAGCTTATAAGATTGCTGATCTATTAGCTGAAAATGGCAACTGTGCAGCACTTTGGCCAGATTGGTGGGGCTTTAAAATGGAAGCCTACGACATGGTTCAAGAGAACGTAGCAATTGTTGATGCAGTTAAAAATTCATGTGCAGTGGTTCACTCAGATTCCGACACAACAATTCAGCGTCTAAACCAAGAAGCAGGGAAAGTTATGTACCGTGCGAATGATGTTGGTTATAACATTTCTGAACAACATGCAATCAAGTGGATCACATCAAACGCTGCGAAATCACTAGGTATTGATGACAAAACAGGTTCACTAGAAGCGGGTAAACAAGCTGATGTGGTTATTTGGAATCAAAACCCATTCAGTGTTTATGCGAAAGCTGAACAAGTGTTTATTGATGGTGCCAAAGTTTATGATCGTAATGATGATAAATATCAAGCACAAAGCGATTTCATGCTAGGTCAAAAATAGGAGTAACATTGATGACAAAATTAACTCAATCATTAAAACTGTCTCTCGTTGCTGCTAGCCTGGTCTCGGCAACTGCGAGTGCTGCATCTGTAGCGATTGTTAATGCAACACTGCACACGTCAACAGAACAAGGCGTTCTAGAAGGCGCGAGCGTCGTTATTGACGAAGGTAAAATTGTTGCAATCAACCCTGCATCTATTGATGCTGATACAACTATTGATGCAAAAGGTCAAATTGTAACCGCTGGTTTTATTGGCACAATGAATCAATTAGGTTTAGTGGAAGTGGGTGCTGTTGCTGGCTCTCGTGATGGTGGGGATGATAAAGCAGGAATTGATTTCGATCCTAGCCTTGCATTTAACCCGCGTAGTAGCTTAATTCCTTATGCACGTAAAGGCGGCATTACTCAGGATCTAATCGTACCAAACGGTGGTGAAAGTATCTTTGCAGGTCTTGCCTCTGTTGTTGATTTATCTGGTAGCTTTGACAGCGTAAATAAAAAGCAAGTTGCACTTGTTGTTCACTTAGGTGAAAAGAGCAAAGGTTCCCGTGCTATGTCGATGAAAACACTTATCGACAAGTTAGAAGGTCAAAAGTCAGCCAAAAAGGATGACAAAAAAGACGACAAAAAAGAGCCTTCGACTGAACAAAAAGTGTTAGATGCAGTGCTAGCTGGCGAAATGCCTCTTATTGCAAGCGTGCAGCGCGCATCAGACATCTATGAACTTGTTAAGTTAAAACAAAGCTATGGCATTAATTTAGTGATTCATGGTGGTGATGATGCGGTTGTTGTGGCTGATACGCTAGCTAAAGCTAATGTACCTGTGATCATCAGTTCAATGGCTAACTTACCGGGTAGCTTTGATTCATTACATGCAAACCTTGCTAACGCAGGTAAGCTTGAAAAAGCCGGTGTAAAAGTCATTATTGGTGTAGCGGGCGATTCTAGCCACAATGTATACCAGTTACGCTTTGATGCGGGTAATGCTGTATCTTATGGTATGAGCCAGCAAGGTGCACTAAGCGCTGTTACAAGTAACATTGCTGATGTATTTGGTTTAAACTCAGGCGCAATTGCGACGGGTAAACGTGCCAATCTTGTAATGTGGTCTGCAGATCCATTTGAGCTTAATTCACACGTCAGTAAAATGTGGATCAACGGTGAAGAGGTTTCAACCGAAGCGCGTCAAGATAAACTACGTGAACGTTATACAACTGATTCAGCGATGCCACGTGCTTATACAAAATAAGCGCACGAGCACTTAGAGAAAAGGCCGCGATTGCGGCCTTTTTTGTATTTAAAGTGTTTAAATTACCAAGTTTACAAGCTTATAGAGGCTTAGCCCGAATATCAGCAATAATACAGGCACAATCACAAGGTTAACTAACATCGAGTTGGTATGCTTTTTCATTACAGATTTTTGATTCACTAACCAAACAAGGTAACAAGTAACAATAGGTAATAATAAACCATTGGCAGCTTGCGCGAAGATGATCACCGCAACAGGATCAAGCCCTAGCGATGCGACAAAAGCACCAAAAAGCAAAATAACAATAGCGACAAGCTTAAACCGTGTATCGCTCATTTGTGTTGACCAGCCAAGCATACCACATACCGCATAAGCACCTGCGAGTGGGGCGGTGATGGCACTTGTAAGGCCTGCGGCACACAAACCGATAGCAAAGAAATAATGAGCCATACCCCCAAGCAGAGGCTCAAGTTGCACGGCCATATTAGCAGCTGATATTTTACCTGCGTCAGTCCCGTAAAATGCCACTGAGGCCGTTGATAAAATGGCTAAAGTGATTATGCCACCTAAAGTAATTGAAATACCGGTATCAAGGTTCGTTTCTTTAATAACTTTATCGATGTCTTGTGAGCTATCGTGTTTTTCAGCAAGTACCCCTGAATGTAAAAACAGGTTATAGGGAACGATAGTTGTACCAATTAAGGCAAGCACGGTGGTGAGAGAATCATCAGGTAGACTAGGTATAAAACCCTTCATAACTTGGCCAAGAGGCGGTGCCGCCATTACCAGTGTTGAAATAAACACCAAGCTCATTAAAACAACTAAAACAATCAGTGCAGTTTCAATTACTTTATGTTTACCTGTGTATAATAATGCAGCACTTAATAGCGCAATAAGTGGTGTCCAGATCAATGGGTTTATTGATGGGATAATTTCTTGTAACCCCATACTTGCACCAGTCAAATTTCCCGCCTCGTAAGCTGCACTACCAATACCAATCGCACTGATCACTAATATCGCAGCAAGGGCTTTAAAGATCGGTGTTTGAATAGTGGTTCTAAGTGCAGTTGCTAAATCTTGACCAGTAGCCACACCAAGACGAGCAGCCATTGATTGCAACAAAATAGTCGCTATAACAGAGAATAATAACGTCCAAATAAGAGCAAAGCCAAAATTAGCACCTGCAACACTTGCAGTGGTGATTGTACCTGGGCCAATAAAAGCGGCGGTGACAAGAAGTCCGGGACCTAAACGCATGACAAAACCTTTTATTATTATTTTTAGTGCATTAACAGTTTAAACAAAGCAGATCTTAAGGGTATAGAGAGTATTTGCAAGGGTAAAGTAAAAGAGATGAGTCGTTTAGCGTTAGTGTGTTGAACTTATAACTATTCCACACTGTAATTTTTATACACTTTACGTAGTAATGGCACAGCATGTTTAGCTTTTAAATATGCTTAATTATTATAAATCAGGCAGTTATATTAACTGGAGTATTGGTTGGATTATTGCAAGGTATAAGTATATTTGTTATCAGCAAAAGGAAATAAAATGCCTGAACTCACTTTTTCAGCTTACGCGGCTGTGTATGTTTATCTAATTATGTTGACTATTCAGTGGATAGTTGCGGCTGTGACTAAAGCAAAACAACCCAATGCGGTGCCAGGTAAACTCGACAGTTCCTTAAGTCATGATAGCTTTGTGTTTCGCGCGCATCGCACCTTTATGAATAGCCTAGAGAATAGCCCATTATTTTTAGCCACTGTGTTTTTAGGTTTTTTTCTTAACTTGAATAGCATGGCATTTGCTTTGTGTATCTGGATTTATGTAGCTGCGAGGCTTATCCATATGATTCTGTATTATGCGATAGCAACAGAAAAGAACCCAAGTCCACGCAGCTATTTCTTTTTGATTGCAGCAATGGCTAACATGGTGATGTTGTTATTAATAGGCTTACGTTTATTGTAAAAGTGTGGTGAGGTATTGTGATTCAATGCCTCACCTGAGATTTATTTAAATTGACAAAGTCACTATTCGATATTTATTAAAACACTGCTAATTTCTGTGTCATATTGAACAGTGATCAATACCGTTCCTAATGTATTTGAGGTACTTGTAACTCTGTAGCCGGCTTGAGCTGTGCCCGCATTCACTAATTTAGTCGTTACTAGGTTACTGTTATTAATACTCCAATTAGCAAATTCAGTTACATTTAAAGATGATTGATTTGAGCTGTAGTTAGCGAACAATTTGAGTTCAATCGTTCCTAAAGGAGAAATTGAATACTCGCTAGAGCCATCATTAATTTCTAAAGAATCAAGTTCAGCATCACCTTCAATTTGTACTGTTGTAATCTTTTGCTTAGTACCACAATCGGCTAACAGTTGCGTGGTACCAGGTTTAAGTGCAAGAAAACTAGCTGTCGAATCACTATCGTCAATACTTTTTGGTGTTAAACCAATAAAGTTACTGTTGATTGCTGACCACTTGATACTTGAGCTAATGTCTTCGGTTTGCTCTGAATTGCCATTTTGATATACCGCTTTGGCAGCAAGTTGGATTCGATCTCCAACACTGATGTTTAACTCATTGTCTTGTTCAGAATTAAACGACACATTAATTTCTTTTAAATTGCTAGGATCTGCAACAACAGATAATTGATCGGTAACATTGCCAATTGCAGCTGTAATTACAGTGCTTTCAACAGCTGCAGCAGATGTATATACAAAGCCTTGCTGATTGATTTTGGCAGTTGTATTTTCATCGACACTTAGGTTTATATCTCTCAAGCTATTTAATGCAGTATATCCATCAACGTAGGTTATATCGGCCGATACTCTCCCAGGCGTGCATGTATTGATAGAGCCTGTTGCAGGAATGACTTGTTTTAAATTAATTGATTCTGCCGCCACATCTGCAATAGATATTTGTTTTTCATCACTAATATCATTTATAGTCGTCGCGGATATAGTAATTAACCCTTGGCTAGATGGCGAATTTTTTAGAGCAGTTAACAAGCCATTACTATTGATTTTAGCAATACTCTCGTCACTTGTTTTCCAGGTTATTTCATTGGTTACGTCTCTAGATTCACCATTTGAATCTATACCTGTTACTTTCAATTGATGGGTGTCACCTTCTTTTAAACGAACTTGGTAGTTTTCAATACTAAGTGACTCAATGATAGTGCCTTCTTGGCGTAACTTTTCAAGTTCAACTTCTTTTGCTAACTGAGTTGAGTCAGTTTCAGATCCGCAACCCAAAATAGCGCTAACAATTAAAGAGATACTGAAAAGTTTTGATACGTTCAACTGCGTGTTCATGAAAATCCTTGCGATTAGCTATTTAAAAATGGTAAGTAAGGCCAAGTGTTACACCACTGATTTCTACGTCGTCTCCTTTAAATAAAGATTGGTAGGCTAATCTCACTTGTGTATTTTTGATATAAGGTATCTGCTGGTGAACTGCCACTCCCCATGCAAAGCCATCATAATTATAATTTGTGGGGAGCTTTTCTGATGCTGAATTAACGATCATTTCGTTTTTTGCATAGCCTAATGAGATATCAAGTCCAAAGCCTTTAACCACATCAGATTGCATAACAAAAAAGAGTGCGGCGCTTTTTTCAAGTTCAAACTCTAAATTGTAAATATTGTCGTCATCACTTGATATTAAGTACTGTGCCTCAAATGCCATATTATTGTTGCTGGCGCCTGCTCTTAAGAAGGTAGCAGTTGGTTTAGCACTTTCACTACTAATTTCAATATCACTGAGCATATAGTCAGCACCTAGATAGTACGTATCTGCCTTAGTCTGAAAACTAGCTGCAAATATAAAAAGCAAAATATACTTTTTCATAATTTAATTTCTTGTGTTTATATTAGGGTCGATACTAGCGTTTAGTATTAGTGGAATCAAGCAGCGTACTTGTTAATTTACATACAACTGGTTGAATTATATTTGAAACTGTAAATAACTAGCTTGCAGATACAAGTACCAGTTCGCTAGTTAAATACAGCAAAAACTAAGTTACTCAACACCAATAAAACCACCGGTTTGATGTGACCACAGGGCAGCGTAGATGCCACCTTGTGAAATTAATTGTTGGTGAGAACCTTGTTCAACCACGCCACCTTCATCAAGTACGATGAGTCTATCCATTTGTGCAATTGTTGATAAGCGATGCGCAATTGCTATAACCGTTTTACCCGTCATTAAATCGTCTAAGCTGGTTTGAATTGCCGCTTCTACCTCTGAATCAAGGGCACTAGTTGCTTCATCTAATATCAAAATTGGAGCATCTTTTAGAAGGACTCGTGCAATAGCAATACGCTGTCGCTGACCACCTGAAAGCTTCACACCTCGCTCACCGACTTGTGCAGCAAAGCCTTTATTACCTTTGCTATCTTCTAAGTCTTCGATGAACTCAAGTGCCTTAGCTTGCTTTGCAGCAGCGAGCATTTCTTCTTCAGTTGCATCTGGCCTGCCATAAAGAATGTTGTCTTTTACAGAGCGATGTAACAGCGAGGTATCTTGCGTCACCATCGCAATATGTTTACGTAAACTTTCTTGGCTTACATCAGCGATGTTTTGACCATCAATACGAATAGTGCCCGAGTCAACATCATAAAAGCGCAGTAATAAGTTCACTAAGGTCGACTTACCAGCGCCAGAACGACCCACTAAACCAATTTTTTCACCTGGTTTTATATCAAGGTTTAAGCCATTGATAACAGGGCCGCGATGGGTTTCGTTAGCTGCTTTACCATAGTTAAATTGTACATTCTCAAAGCTTATCGACCCTTTATCAACGTTAAGGGTGCTCGCATCTGTTTTATCATCTACTTCAATCGGCGTTGATAGGGTTTTCATACCATCAGCAACAGTACCAATGTTTTCAAACAGGCTACTGATCTCCCACATGATCCATTGTGCCATACCGTTTAATCTAAGAGATAAACTCACTGCAATAGCGATAGCCCCAACACTGATGGCACTAATAGACCACAGATACAATGACAAAGCGGCAATGCTAAATACCAGCAAATAATTAAGAGTATTGATAGAAAAGTTCAAGCTGGTAACTAAACGCATCTGCTTATATACCGGCTGTAAAAACACATCCATGCTGTCTTTTGCGTATTGCTCTTCACGCTGCGTATACGAGAATAATTTGATTGTTGAAATGTTAGTATAACTATCAACCACACGTCCGGTCATTTCTGAACGCGCATCTGCCTGCGAGCTGGCTACTTTTTTGAGTTTGGGTACAAAATACATCTGAATTGCAGCATAAAGGACTAACCAAACTAACAATGGCAGCATCAAACGCCAGTCAGATTCAGCGACTAAAAATACCATGGCACCAAAGTAGACTACGATATACATTAGTACATCGAGCAGTTTCATCACTGACTCACGAACGGCTAATGAGGTCTGCATGACTTTTGTCGCAATACGACCGGCAAATTCATTTTGATAAAAGCTAACACTTTGACGAAGCAAATAACGGTGCGCTAGCCAACGGATAGACATAGGGTAGTTACCCAGTAGCGCTTGATGTAACACTGCTGAGTGAAAA
The DNA here is from genome assembly GCF_021532595.1 of Pseudoalteromonas sp. OFAV1. Taxonomy (NCBI): domain Bacteria; kingdom Pseudomonadati; phylum Pseudomonadota; class Gammaproteobacteria; order Alteromonadales; family Pseudoalteromonadaceae; genus Pseudoalteromonas; species Pseudoalteromonas sp. OFAV1. Next base: position 201,052 of record NZ_JAKGBG010000004.1, on the reverse strand, counting down.
AATACAACTATGGGCAATACTACCAGCAGCACAATTGCCATTTTTGTAAGCTCAGCCTGCTGCTCAACAAAAAGGGTATCAGGGGTGTATTGACCGAGCCAATCAACTAATTGCCCCATATAACTAAAAAGCGAGACTTCTAAAATAGCAAGTGCAGCTGCGCTTAAAGACATCAGTAGCAATGAGAGTTCCATGCCACGGGTATAATGACGACAAAATGCAAATAAGCTATTAGGTGGTTGAGATGGTTGCTCTTTCGGAAACGGATTAGTCATCCGTTCAAATAAACGATACATAGACGACGCTTTTTAAAAATCAAAGTAGTACTACTATATCATTTGAGTGGTTTTTTAGCAGTTCATTTAGCTCAAAAACTCCGATCAAAATCTATCCTCTATTCAGTTATTTACATCTTCTGTGAGAAGTGAAAATATAATAAGAAAAAGGAATTAATTATGAAAAAGTTGCTCTTTACACTTTCGCTTGTTATTAGCTTACCACTTTGTGCTTATCAAACCGAAACCCATACATTTAAGGGTAAACAAACCGCCATTGAGAAACCCGTTACGGTAACGTTACCGGATGGCTATCAAGAATCTAATAATTACAATGTTATTTATGTATTACATGGCTATAGCGGCAACCATACTGATTGGACAAAACTAACAGATATCGAAAAACTTGCCGATCAATATAACGTCATTATCGTTAATCCTGATGGAAACTTCGGCTCTTGGTATCTCGATTCTGACATCGACAAAAGTTCGCAATACGAAACTTACATCGCTGAAGATTTAGTCAATTATATAGACACAACCTATTCGACCAATCGGTCTAAAAGTGGCCGTGCAATAACAGGTTTATCGATGGGGGGATTTGGTGCTTTGCATATTGCCATTAATAACCAAACTCGTTTTGCCGCAGTATCGGGAATCTCGGCAGGTGTTGATGTAAGACCGTTTAGTGCTGAATTTGGCCTTGCAAAAGTATTGGGTGGCTATGCCGATAATCAAGAAAAGTGGGATAACATTGCCATTATTAATAACTTACATAAAATAGCTGCAGGTAACACAGCGTGGAAAAAAGGCGCTGATACTCTCGCTATCATGCTCGATATAGGTGTAGATGACTTCTTTGTAGAGCAAAACCGAGCGCTGCACCAAGCTATGCTTAAGCTGCGAATTCGTCACGATTACATAGAGCGTCCGGGTTCTCACGATTGGCATTACTGGAATAAAGTAATCCCTTATCAGTTTCTGTTTTTAACAACACATATGGGGCAATAAGATGATGTTGCAACGACTGCTGTTTTTAATGGCGCTTAGCTTTTTTGGATTTATTGGTTGGGTAATTTATTTAGCAAATACGGGGCAAAAATCACTGCTTTTTGATTTAGTTGCTGCAATTCCTTATGGCGATAAACTGGGCCATTTTTGCCTGTTTGGTTTGCTGACTTTATTCATTAACCTTGCGTTTAAATTTAAAACTATCAAACTTGTTGGACATGAAATTTATTTAGCGGTGCTCATTGTTTCCACGTTCGTTGTATTAGAAGAATTTAGTCAATATTTTGTGGCAACACGTACTTTAGATGTTTTCGATTTAATTGCAGATTTCTTAGGGATTGCTGTATTTAGCGCAATATCACTTTGGCTTAGTAAAAAGTTATACCCAGTTAAGCCCTAAACTTTCAGTCACTTGCTTGGTTTCGTCTATACTTATTGCAAAGCAAACAATTTAGTCGCGTATGAACCAAGAAACATCGGAATATTTATCTGATATTATCACTCTCTTATTAGATGCTGTTTGTGTTGTAGACTCGAAAGGTACTTTGCTTTTTGCAAATCCAGCCTTTGAATCTATTTTCGGATACGCACCAGAAGAGGCTATTAATAGACAGATGCTCGACTTTGTTTATCCAGAAGACAGAGCAAAAACAATTCAGGCTATCAACAAAATAGTGTCTAGCAATGATGATCCACGTTTTGAAAATCGTTGGGTAAGAAAAGATGGCAGAATAGTCCATGTTTTGTGGTCAGTTTATTGGTCAAAAGAAAAACAAGTCAGAGTGGCAATCGCTTATGACATTACTGAGCAAAAAAAATTAGAACAAAAATTAATTTATATGGCAGGCCATGACTCACTTACCGATTTACCTAACCGTCATTATCTGACCACACAATTAGAAGAATCTTTGTCAATTGCGAATACCATTTCAACAGTAATAGGCGTGTTATTTATTGATATTGATGGCTTTAAGCAAGTTAATGATATCCATGGTCATGGAGCGGGCGATAAGCTGTTAAAAACAATTGCCATGCGTATTCGCCATGTATTGAAAAAAGGTGACTCAGTAGGCCGTTTAGGTGGAGATGAATTTGTCGTGGTATTGAAAAGCGTTAAGAATAAAAATGACGTGATAGAAGCCGTTGATAAGTTAAAAGCAGAAATCTGTAAACCACTTATCTATAATGATGCAGAGCTTATTTACTCGCCAAGTATTGGTGCTGTGTTATTTCCAGAACATTATGGCGATGCAGAGTATTTAATTCAGTGCGCTGACAAAGCCATGTATAACGCAAAGTACGCGGGTGGCAATCAGGTGGTGTTTTATAATGATACGATGACATTACCAGGTACAAAATCATAGTGTCACTTACAACTGAGCAGTTACCTTCAATTCCTACGATTCTTACTTATTTTAAACTTCACAGCACCTAGACAAAAGATAAACTCAGATTATTCAACCTAATAATTTGTTTTCTAACTCATAACTATTGCGTGAAATGAAATATTAGTTAGCCTTGAATTATTCATTGAAGGAGTGAAACTATGTTAAAGCGTAAAATAATAACAACAACGGGTGCTTTGTTTAGCTCATCGCTGTTTTTGGTCTCGGCAGCTCAAGCCACAACACCTCAATATAAAGATCAACAAGCTTTGCATGATATTGCAAATGCAGTTTCAAAAACGCGTATAGAGCAAGATATACAAACGCTGGTTGATTTTGGCACTCGCCATACTCTTTCTGAGACGAAATCAGATACACGTGGTATTGGTGCAGCAAGACGTTGGATCAAGTCTGAATTTGAGGCGATTTCTAAAGCGTGCGGAAATTGCCTAGAAATCATCGAAGTAAAAGACACTATTTCCGGTGAAAAGCGTATTCCAAACCCGGTAGAGGTTGTCAATATTGTGGCTATTCAGCGCGGTCAAGTTGATGCGAACCGAATGGTTATGATGTCGGGTGATATTGACTCGAGAGTGTCTGATGTAATGGACTATACCTCAGATGCGCCAGGGGCTAATGATAATGCATCTGGTGTGGCTGGCGTGCTGGAATCTGCGCGTGTTTTATCAAAGTATAAATTTAATGGCTCAATTGTTTATGCAGCTTTATCTGGTGAAGAGCAAGGCTTATTTGGCGGTAAAATTTTAGCTAAATATGCACAAGAGCATAATTGGCGTGTTCATGGTGTTTTAAACAACGACATGATTGGTAATTCAACCGGCATTAATGGGGTAACAGATAACACAACTGCACGTATCTTCTCTGAAGGCACTCGCGTTATTGAAACCAAAGAGCAAGCCCATAAACGCCGTTTTACCGGTGGTGAGGTTGATTCTGCAAGTCGTAACCTTGCGCGTTACATAGATACAATCGCAGATCGCTACATTGAAAATCTGGATACCATGTTGGTATATCGACTCGATCGTTTTGGTCGAGGAGGGCATCACCGTCCATTTAACGATGTTGGCTTTGCAGCTGTGCGTATAATGGAAACCAACGAAAATTATAACCAACAACACCAAGACTTACGTGCTGAAAATGGTATTACCTACGGTGACACCATTGATCATGTTGATTTTGCCTATGCAGCGAAATTAACGTCACTAAATGCAGTGACGATGGCATCAATGGCATGGGCGCCTGCACCACCAACAGGGGTCAGTATTTCAGGTGCTGTAAAGCCAAGTACAACCTTGGCGTGGCATGAAAGTGATGACCCAACTGTGGTTAGTTATAAAATCTATTGGCGTTATACCAGTGAGCCACAATGGCAATTTAGTCGTGATGTTGGCAAAGTCACCGAAGCAACACTGAAAAATATTGTTATCGATAACTACTATTTTGGTGTTGCTGCTGTGAACAAAGATGGAATTGAATCACCGGTTGTATTTCCTGGTGATGTTGGTGCATTTGAATGGCCAGACAAATCACCTAAATAGCAATCGTTAAGTCATAGCGGACACCACCGAGTTCGCTATGGGCTGCCGTTATACGCCAATTATGGGCTTCGACAATTTGTTTTACTATCGCAAGCCCAATCCCTGACCCTGATTGTTTAACTGTATTTAAGTCTGGCACTCTATAAAGGTGGTCAAAAATCTTTGTTAAACTTTCATCGCTCACGCCAGGGGCTGAATCTTCATAGCGGATCAATAGCTGTGTTTGGCTTTGGCTAATCGTTAAATTAATCTTACCGGGCTGATGCGTGTACTTAAGCGAATTACTGATTAAGTTTGCAAATAACTGTGAAAGCCTTGTTGCATCACACTCTAATGTTAATTCATCGGCTATGTTTTGTGTGAATCCCACTTCAAATTGATCCAGCTGGATCACCATATCTGCGTGTAAACTTTGGAAATATTCAGCAGCATTAATTGCTGTTAGCTTGAGCTGAAAACTACTTTGTTCTAAAAGAGAGATTTTATTTAAATCAGCAACTAAGGTCGCCATGTCGGTGATTTTTTGGTTGAGCTTTTCGTAGGTAAGCTCATTAAATTGAGTAAGACCAGCTTGCAGAGTTTCAAGGTGTAAGCGCAACCCTGTTAATGGACCACTTAGTTCGTGGGCAACTTGTGATAATAACTTACTACGTTGGCTGATTTGTTTATCTAGATAATTCCGGCGTTGTTCAATCAGTTGTTTTCTTTGTTTTACTCTTAATAATGCGATGCCCATTACAGCTAAAAGCAAGCTAAATAATAAAATGCTGTATAAGATTGTTTGACGCTGTGAGGCTATGGCTTGGCTTTTTTCATGGTCTTGCAGTTTTAAATTTTGAATGGCCAAATCTCGGTCGCGAATAGCAATTGAGTTTTGTAACTCTGCTAAACGTTGATTGTAGTTGTTATGGGCAAAGTTTTTTTCAAGCTCCGTGATAGTGCGTTGATACGACAATGCTTGTTGATAATCAGCTTGCTGTTGTGCAACTGTAATTAGATGTTCAAGGGCAAGGATCTGCTTTTGCAGCCTATTTTTTTGATTACTTAATTGAAAGGCTTGTTGTGCATAATGTTTAGCTTGTTTAAGCTCAGTCGAGCCAATGTATAGTTTTGCTAATGTAAGTAACACATCAGTATATAAGTGATCGTCTTCTTTCAGTTCAGTGATTACTTGTTTTTCAATTGCTAATGCTTGATCAGCTTTATCAATTTCAAGCAAATTTATTGCAATATTATGCTTAGCCCAAGCGGTATTTCTTGTGCTGTTATAACTAGCAAATACTTGCTGAGCATCTTGTGCGTATTCAAGTGCTTTAGTGTAATTGTGTAGCCCATATTCGCATTGTGATAACTTAACTAAGCTATGTCCGATATCTGAAAGTGACCCCGTTTGTCTATCAAAACTAAGCGCTGTAATAAACTCGCTCTTTGCTTTTTCGTATTGGCCTAAATCTAAATAACTTTGAGCAATCGAATAGGTTATGCCTGCTTGTAATGAAATAGACGGTGACATCTGCTGAACTAGCTCACGGCGTTTTAGTTTATACTCCAGAGCAAGCGTTAACCGGTCTAACTGCTCAAGATTACGTGAGTAACCATGGTAGAGCATTTCTTTTTGCTTTAAGGTTAATTCGCGATTGTTGTCGTGAATATAAACCTCAAGCAAGTTCAAGGCGGCTTGATACTCACCAGCATTATGATAGGCACTGACAAGGCTCGCCACGGCGTCAATTTCATAATCGCTAAGTTGCAAACGCTGAAATAGCGCGACATTTTGTTGAGATAACGAAATTGCGGTTTCTAAGTCACTTTTTCTGTAGGCCAGTCGTGCTTTAGCAAGATACAACTCGCTGTATATAGGGGAGTCGTTTTTGTATTTTGGGCCTGCTTCAAGCTCATCTATTATTGTTTGCGCCTGCTGAAACTGCCCCAGCTGTATATGAACGTGAATTAATCTAACGTTAAAACTGATTCTTTCTGCAAGGCTTGCCGATTCTAAAAGTTGTTTATCGATACTTAATAAATACTCATATCGTTTTTGGTAATCACTGATTGCTCTGGCTTCGTCAATATGGTTTTGCAATGATGATGCAAAAGCACAGTTCATTGATAAGGCAAAATACAGAAAAACAGCGGCTTTAAGTTTCATAGTAGGGTTTATTATTTTTTTAAATCCCAACTAGTCTAGCATGTCATACTTTTAAATGGGAATGATTTGCTTTTATAGCTAAAAGGAATTGCATTATGCAATTATTCTTCTCGCAACTTGCGAATAATATTGGCTAGATTTTTATAACGCATTGTTAAAAGGCTATTTATTTTTTGGAATGGTTGCTGCTTTAAGTAATTACACACCCAAAGGAGAGTGTAATTATGAAAATTAACATGTTCATTTACTTAACAGCGGCACTTGCTAACGGCTTGGTAAGTGCAGCACCATTTGAGCAGTGTCCAAGTAAAGCATTTTTAATTCAGGGTTCGCCCGCACAGATGTATGGTGTTGATTTAGTATCTGCGAAAACGACAGTGCTTGCAGCAGCAATGGATTTTGCAAGCGAAGCTAATAACGACAGTGTTAATGCGGTGGGCTTTAATTACCAAGACCAATACATGTATGGTTTTAGTAAGCAAGCCCCTAAAAGTGTGGTACGCATAAATAACCAATACATGTTAGAGCGTTTAAATGTAAGCGGCTTACCAGATACGAACTTTTATGTGGGTGATATTTTAGTTGATGAGCAGCAAAACAAGGCTGTGTATTACTTATATCATCCGCGCTTTGGCCTTTACGCCATTAATTTAACAGCACAAAATGAACAATACCAAGCTGAATTAATTCCAGGCTCTGCTAATTGGAATCTCACTATTTATGACTTTGCATTTCATCCGCACAGTACTCTTCTTTACGCTGTTGAATCAAACGGCGACTTATATGAGATCAACGTTGAAAATGGTGGCCCTGTTTTTATTACAAATCTCGATATTGCAGGTGATACAGGCGCCAATGGCGCAGCTTACTTTGATTTGCAAGGGCAGTTTTATTTTAGTAACAATCGAAGCGGTAAAGTCCATAGGGTTAATTTAAACATCAGCCCTGTGTCGGGTTATACACCAACTGCGTCTGTGTTTACATTGGGCCCTACATCTAACCAAAATGATGGGGCACGTTGTGCTATAGCAGAGGTAAAAGTTACAGATAACTCGATTGATTTTGGTGATGCGCCTAGACCTTATCAAACAACGTTAGAAGATAGCGGTGCAAGACACTTGTTCGATCCTAATGAAGACCAATCTAACCTTGTTTATCTCGGCGCAAGTGTTGATGGAGAAAACCTAAACACTGCCAGTGATCTTCTCCAGTCATCAGTAGATAGCTCTGACGATGGGGTCAAGTTTGTGACTGATTTTGTTGCCGGCTCAACAAGCCAAATTATTGTCACATCACCAAATGATAATGGCTATTTATATGCTTGGTTTGATTGGGACCAAAATTACCAGTTTGATGCAGACGAAATCACAGTGAGTAAATACCGCCTTAATCAAGGGGATAACAGTGTTCTTGTTGATGTACCAAGTAATGCTGTTATGGGGGCAACATGGGCACGTTTTCGGGTTACAGACGGTAGCGAAGCAAATCCAATAACTGCAACAGGTGGGGTTACAGGCGGAGAAGTTGAAGACTATCCCATTAATACCTACGGTAGTCTTGCTTACCCAAGTGAGAATGGCTGGGTAACTCTGGCTTATGAAGACCAATGGCCCTTCGCTGGTGATTATGACTTTAATGATTTGGTTATGAATTACCGTACAAAGTTGATTGATAAAGATGGACAAGCGCTTGGTTATAAAATTGAAGGAGATCTTGTAGGAATAGGTGCCACTTTTCACAACGGGTTTGCAGTTCGCCTTTATCAATCTAGCCCCAGTGGTATAAACAAACGCATTTTACGCAGTCAAATAGACCAAGCATCAATCAGTTTAATCATTAATGGCGAACAGCAAACACATACGATCCTTGAAGAAGGAACAGAAGACGCAATTTTTATTGTGATGCCAGACACATGGGCCTATGCAAGTAAAGACTCTAGCTGTAGTTTTTTCAGAACAGAAGCGGGTTGTAACATTAATAATAAAGTTAGCTTCACTTTAAGTGTGTCATTAAATACTTATATAGCGAGTGTTGATGCACCTAAATATACACTGGACCCATTTATTTTTGCGGCAGAAGGTCATTACCACGGTACTTTTTTAGATGGCTTGAATCCTCGCGGATGGGAAGTGCATATTAAAAACCAACCGCCGACAGAAAAATTTAATCAAAGCTTGTTTTCTTTAGTAGGCAGTGATGATGCAACTAATACTCAGTTTGGGTATTACTTCCAAACGCCATCTGGATTACCTTGGGCCATTGAAGTGGGGTCGTCATGGGCGCACCCAAAAGAAAGTGTTGATATAACCCAAGCCTATAGTGAGTTCCAAACATTTGCTGAATCTGATGGCAGAGAAAGTCCAATGTGGTTTAACAATGCAACAACATCTAAAGTGATTTCGGGAGCACAGTAGCCATGAAACATCTATTAATTACAATGATTTGTTTAATTCTTACAGCGTGTGGTGGAGGCGGTGAAGGTGATGCTGTTAATGAAAACTCAAATACTTTGGCAACATCGGCAACAACCGCCACTACAGAAAACGAAACAGCAACTGAAACAACAGTACAAACGGATACAATGACTGATTTAACTATTTCTCCAACGTTTGATTTGTCTAGTAAAGTGTTACTTTATGTTGATGTTGATATAAATATGGGCAATCCACGTGCGTATATAAATATCTGTCTTAAAGGTGAGGATAACAAAGCGGATTACTCCGAATGTTTGTTACGCTCTTCACTTGTCGAGAGTAAGTTGAATTCGGATATTATGCTTGCAAACTCAGCGGTTGAGCTAGTGGCTGAGATATGGTTTTACGATGGCCAGCATGAACCAATGCGCTATTTTTGGCACTTTGATGCTTCGCAAGAGTCTCAACGGTTTGCGATTCGTTAAACTAAGTGATCGTTTAAGGCTGTTTAGAAGTTTAATAGTAATTAAGTGAATACAATATTTTCAATAGCTTGAGGAGTTAATATGCAATATCTACAAGATGTACTTAACCAAGTAAAGGAAGCAAATGCAAACGAACCTGAGTTTTTCCAAGCTGTAGAAGAGGTATTTCACTCGCTAGAACAGGTTGTGCAAGACGGGTCCGATTTTCAAAAACAGGCAATATTAGAGCGATTAGTTGAACCTGAAAGGCAAATTATTTTTCGAGTACCTTGGCATGATGATAAGGGCAACCTTAGAGTAAACCGTGGGTATCGAGTCGAATTTAGTTCATCACTTGGCCCCTACAAAGGCGGTTTGCGATTTCATCCAAGCGTGAATCTGAGTGTCATTAAGTTCTTAGGTTTTGAGCAAGTTCTTAAAAATGCACTAACAGGGTTACCTTTAGGTGGAGCGAAGGGTGGCTCAGACTTTGATCCTAAAGGTAAAAGCGACAATGAGATCATGCGCTTTTGTCAGTCATTTATGACTGAGCTTTACCGTCACATTGGCGAAAATACAGATGTACCAGCCGGTGATATCGGGGTTGCTGGTCGGGAGATTGGTTACTTATTTGGCCAGTACAAACGAATCACCAATCAGTTTCAAGGTGTGTTGACAGGCAAACCTGAAATAATGGCGGGATCTGCTTTGCGAACAGAAGCGACTGGCTACGGAGTAGCGTATTTTTTAAGTGCTATGCTTGATGCCAAAAATGACTCATTACGTGGTAAACGTTGTTTAGTATCAGGCGCTGGTAATGTGGCGCTCTATTTAATGGAAAAACTAGCGCAGCATGACGCGGTTGTGCTTACCTGTAGTGATTCGCAAGGCACCCTATACTGCAAAGATGGATTAGATGTTGAGTTAGTCAAACACCTAAAACAAGAAAAAGGTGCGAAGCTTCGTGATTATTTAAATGAACACCCAGATGCTGAATTTACCCCTGTAAATCAGTACCCGAGTGATGCCCATCAAGTGTGGCAATATGAGGCTGATATTGCTTTACCATGTGCAACACAGAACGAAATAACTCAAAAGGATGCAAAAGCACTTGTTTCAAACGGCTGTATGACCGTGTGTGAGGGCGCTAACATGCCAACGACTGCAGACGCACTTGCTGTCTTTAAAGAGCATGATGTTTACCTAGGGCCGAGTAAGGCTGCAAACGCTGGTGGAGTTGCGACCAGCCAATTTGAAATGGCTCAGAATGCCAGTATGCAGAAATGGCGCCCACAGCAGGTCGATGAAAAACTTCAACAAGTTATGAAAGAAATTTTTGATCGAGTATCATCAACTGCAAAACAATACGACCATGAAGGTGATTTATTGTTAGGGGCTAATGTTTCAGGGTTTGAACGTGTTTCACAGGCTATGATCAAACAAGGCGCTGTTTGATATCACACACTGCTAGCGCAAACCTTAAAATAGCTAACCATAACTCCACCAAATAGTTGATTGGGCGTTAGAGCTCAATAGTACTGCAAATAAGTTAAATTGAATTAAACGAGTTAAAGCTCAGCATGGCTGAGCTTTAATACTGAATGCTTACGAAAATGCGTTTTCTTTAAGAAGCTCTTGCATTTGCTCGCGCATTTTAAATTTCTGCAATTTACCAGTTACAGTCATAGGGTATTCTTCAACGAAGCGAATGTGCTTTGGTACTTTAAAATAGGCCAGCTTATCTTGTAGGAAATCACGTATAGCATTTTCATCAAGCACTGCGTCATCTTTAGGTTGGATCCACGCACAAACTTCTTCTCCATACTTTTCATCACTTATACCAAAAATAGCGGCATCTTGAATACCCGGGTAACTATAAAGCACTTCTTCTATTTCGCGAGGGTATATATTCTCACCGCCACGGATGATCATATCTTTAATACGACCAACAATAGCAACAAAGCCTTCTTCATCCATTACACCTAAATCACCGGAGTGTAACCAACCTTCGTTATCTATGGTGGCATTGGTTTTCTCTTCATCATTCCAATAACATCGCATAATGCCTGCACCACGGCTGCAAACTTCACCAGGAACACCGATTTGTTGAATATCCCCAACTTCATTAATAATTTTAACTTCTGTATGTGCTAGTGCACGCCCTACAGTCGTCACTTGCTTTTCAAGAGGTGAGTCAGTTTCAGTTACATTGTTGATAGGGCTACACTCAGTTTGACCATAGCCTATTACTACTTCTTGCATATGCATTAATGAGTGAACTTTACGCATCACTTGTTCTGGACATGTCGAACCGGCCATGACGCCTGTTCGTAAGCTTGAAAGGTCATAACTGCTAAACTCTTTTAGTTCAAGTTCAGCGATAAACATGGTAGGAACACCATGTAAACCCGTGCAGCGCTCTTTTTCTACTACCTCTAGTGTTGTTTTAGGGTCAAAAGAATCTCCTGGGAAAACAGCTGTAGCCCCTTTACTTATACAAACCAAGTTGCCTAGTACCATACCAAAGCAATGGTACAAGGGCACGGGGATACACAACTTATCTTGATGAGTAAGCTTCATCGCTTCGGCCATTAAAAAGCCATTATTTAGAATGTTCTTATGGGATAAAGTGGCTCCCTTGGGGTTACCCGTGGTACCTGAAGTAAATTGAATATTGATATCCTGATCGCAATGCAAAGTGGCAGCGATAGCATCAAGCTCAAGTTTATGGGCTTCTGTAGGGCGTTCCATTACATCAGTAAAGCTATACATACCAGGAGATTTTTTGTCGCCAATTCGAATAATATTTTTTAAATGCGGTAATTTTTTTAGGTTTAATCCATCTGCAGGTAAATGGCTTAATTCAGGTGCAAGTTCATTAAGCATTTCAATATAGTTACTAGACTTAAATTGACTTGCAGTTATCAACGTTGAACATTCAACACTATTTAACGCGTACTCTAATTCACTCGGACGGTAAGCGGGGTTAATACAGACCATAATGGCACCAATTTTCGCTGTTGCGAATTGGGTTAGACACCACTCAATATTATTTGGTGACCAAATACCAACTCTGTCTCCAGGTTTAACCCCTAATGATAATAACCCCATTGCTAATTGGTTAATTTGTTGTTGGTATTCTTTGTAGGTAAGACGAATATGTTGATGATGAACCACAATAGCAGGGTGGTCAGGGTAATTGTCGACAATATTATCAAGATACTGACCAATAGTCTGTTCGATTAAGGGTACATCGGTGCAACCTTTAAAATAGCTTTTCGAAAGTGGAAGATTATTGTTTGGTGTGTTCTTTGTCTGCATTGTTTTCTCCGTGTCCGGCTAGTTAGTTGTCATGGACTTGATGCAATGCGTAATGAGGTAATCAAAAACTTGATTCTCAAAACGTGCGTTCGTATCTAACTAAACACAGATTGTCGACAAAGAAAAGTTTTTTAAGACTAATGTATATGTTGGTTTTTTATGAGTAATACTTAATGGGCAATAAAAAACGTGCCGTAGCACGTTTTATTGGAAGTTATTGTTCGTCTTGTTTGTAGGTTTTGCGCATAAGGTAAACGTAGGCGCTAATAAAAGCATTTTCTTGAAATTTCTTTAACCCAGTATCTTCGAAATCAATAGGAATTGGATTACGTTTAAGTTGCTCTTTAATTGTCGTTGCACTAAAAATTTGTACATCTAACTCGTCAATAAGCTGAATAGCAGTTTCCATTTTAAACCCTTTAGCACTGCCAGCAAATTTCCCTTTTGGTTGACGCTCTTTAATTGCAACAGAGTCAATTTGGTAATCTTGCATCAACTTCCTAAAATCAAACTGAAACTTACGCATTACTTCAGTGTCATTGCCATCACCTAAAGTGAAGCGTGTTTGTCTGACATCACGGATATCAAATACGTCATTGTCTTTGGTTAAAATACACAGTAGTACATCACTACCCGTAATTTCTACACCGCATGTTCTCATGGTCATTCTCTAAATAACTTAATTTGCGCGATTATAGCAAGTAACGTCATGAAAAACAGTTGCTTTAAAAATGAATTTTTATAGCAATTGCGCTGTGGTCACTGACACTGATGTCTTCAGTTGATTGTGTAGGGGTTAAATGCGCTGCATAGCTTTCATATTCCAGCAGTTTAACCTTAGACATCTGGCAGTCAGGATTAAAGTGAGCAGAGGCCAATATATAATCAAGTACATTCCCTTTACCATGAAAGTAATGACTAAACGGTTTTTCTTGTTGCTGATGAAATGATGCACTGAACTCATAGCTATCTGTTAACCCAACAACGGGTTCATTGTGCTCAATGCAAGGTTCACAGCGGGTAGGGTGAAAGCCTTGTGTCATAAACGAAAGGGTTGGGCTGGTAAGTGAATCATTAAAATCCCCCATTACTAGCGTGGCGCATTGCTTTTCTCGTTGAGTTTTTAAGGCATCATAGTAAACAATCGATGCCTCTAGTGAACGAGATATCTGTGATTGCATAGCCCCAACTGTTTGGTGTAGTAGTTGTAAAAGTGGATCTTCAAGATTATGAATATTTAATATATGTGCCATAGACTGCACACGTTGTGATTTAAAATGCACAACATAACAGCATACATCGCCAAACTCAGGGAATGAAAACAAGCATTTTATTGGAGTACGGTTAAATTTAAATTCATTTTGATTATTTAAGTACTCAAGCATCTCTGGGCATGGGCTTAATGCTTCAGCTTTTTTAAATGGAAACTTACTGGCGATTGCAACAATTGGGTTAAATAAAACTTGTGGGTATAGGGCATCTTGAGAAGGAGAATCCACAGTTTTAAAATAGTCGTAGCCCGCTTCTTTGCACTGTACCTCTAAAGCATGAGCACTAAACACTTCTTGAAAAGCAACAACATCGGCGTTTGTAGTTGATAAAAAGTCAGCGACAAATTGTTGTTTTTGTTGCCATTGAGTATTGTTGTAACGCTCGTGTAACTGATAAAAAGAATAGGGCGGCGCAGTATAATTTAGCAAGTTTAACGTAGCAAACTTGAGCGTATGCATGTGTGGCATTATGGTAACCTTCGAAGTACAGACCTCCTAATTATGAAATGAGTTAAGTAATTGTCAATTTGCTCGCATAACTACTTGTATTTAAGTGCTTGAGCAGCGACAATGGCCGCTTGTATTTGCGAAGACTCAGTAAATGCATGCTTAATTAGCAATGCTTATTCGTAAAAGCGTTGCAGAGTTATTCAATTTTTTTAAAAAATACTACATGTGATGCATTGTAGGCATCACCACTGTATAAGGATTTATAATGCCAGTTATTACCCTCCCTGACGGCAGTCAGCGTAGTTTTGAAAACCCAGTAAGTACTTATGATGTTGCAAGCGATATCGGTCCAGGTTTAGCTAAAGCAACCATCGCTGGACGTGTTAATGGCACACGTGTAGATGCATGTGACTTAATTACTGAAGATGCGCGTTTAGAAATTATCACAGCAAAAGATGAAGACGGCTTAGAGATTATTCGTCACTCTTGTGCGCACCTTATTGGTCATGCAGTTAAGCAACTTTTCCCTGAAGCGAAAATGGCTATCGGTCCAACCATTGATAACGGTTTTTACTACGATATCGATATGGATCATTCTTTAAGCCAAGATGATTTAGATGCAATTGAAAAGCGTATGCTTGAACTTGCTAAAACAAACTACGATGTGGTTAAAAAGACCGTAAGCTGGCAAGAAGCGCGTGATACATTTGAAGCACGCGGTGAAACTTACAAGATGGAAATCCTAGACGAGAACATTGCAAAAGATGACCGTCCTGGTTTATACCATCACGAAGAATACATCGACATGTGTCGTGGTCCACACGTACCAAACATGAAGTTCTGCCAACATTTCAAAATTATGAAAGTGGCAGGTGCATATTGGCGCGGTGATTCAGAAAACAAAATGCTGCAACGTATTTACGGCACAGCATGGGCGGATAAAAAGCAACTTAAAGCATATTTAAAACGCTTAGAAGAAGCTGAAAAGCGTGACCACCGACGTATTGGTAAAGCACTTGACTTATGGCACTGGCAAGAAGAAGCGCCAGGTATGGTGTTTTGGCATAACGATGGCTGGAGCATTTACCGTGAGCTAGAAGACTTTGTTCGTGAAAAACTACGTGAGTACGATTACGAAGAAGTAAAAGGCCCATTGATGATGGACCGTGGTTTATGGGAAAAATCAGGCCACTGGGATAAATACGCAGATGCAATGTTCACAACTGAATCTGAAAAGCGTGAATATGCAATTAAACCAATGAACTGCCCAGGTCACGTTCAAATCTTTAATCAAGGTTTAAAATCGTACCGTGATCTACCATTACGTATGGCTGAGTTTGGTTGTTGTCATCGTAATGAACCATCAGGCGCTTTACACGGTTTAATGCGTGTACGTGGCTTTACCCAAGATGATGCACATATCTTCTGTACAGAAGAGCAAATCATGGATGAAGTATCATCATGTATCAAAATGGTTTACGATACATACGAGACGTTTGGTTTTGAGAAGATTGTTGTAAAACTATCAACTCGTCCAGAAAAACGTATTGGTGAAGACGCAATGTGGGATAAAGCTGAGTTAGCGTTAGCCGATGCATTAAAAGCGAACAACATTGAATTTGATTACCTACCAGGTGAAGGCGCATTCTATGGCCCTAAAATCGAATTCACGCTTTATGATTGCTTAGACCGCGCTTGGCAATGTGGTACTGTACAGCTAGACTTTGCATTACCAGGCCGTTTAGGTGCGACTTATGTTGCAGAAAACAACGAACGTCGTACACCAGTGATGATTCACCGTGCTATATTAGGCTCGATTGAGCGTTTTATCGGCATTCTAACTGAAGAATACGCTGGATTGTTCCCAACATGGCTTGCACCAAAGCAAGTTGTGATTATGAACATCACCGATAAACAAGCTGATTATGTGCAAGAAATTGTACAAAAATTAAATAAACTTGGAATTAGAGCCGCTGCTGACTTGAGAAATGAGAAGATTGGCTTTAAAATCCGTGAACATACGTTAAAACGTATTCCATATTTACTTGTTGTTGGCGATAAAGAAGTTGAACAACAAGAAGTGGCAGTACGCACTCGCACAGGTGAAGACCTAGGCAAATTTAGTGTTGATGATTTCATTGCAAAAGTAAGCGAAGAAATTAAAAATCGACAATAAATCATGAGCGTGTAGGGCAAAACAAACAGCCAACTACACGCTTTTTATTTTATATTCTTGGAGGATCGTACCATTAGAGGCGGCAAGAAAGGGCAACAAACAGCTCAAAAAAATCGTATCAACGAAGATATTACAGCTAAAGAAGTTCGTTTAATTGGCATCGACGGCGAGCAAGCTGGCATCGTGTCATTAAAAGAGGCGCAAGCTATCGCTGATGATGCGGGTGTAGATCTTGTAGAAATCAGTCCTAATGCTGAGCCACCTGTTTGTAAGGTTATGGACTACGGTAAGTTCATCTTTGAAAAAAGCAAAGAACTAAAAGAACAAAAGAAAAAGCAAAAGCAGATCCAGGTTAAAGAAATCAAGTTCCGTCCAGGTACGGATGAAGGTGACTACCAGGTTAAGCTTCGCAACTTGCGTAAGTTCTTAGAAGCGGGTGACAAAGCTAAAATCACCATCCGTTTCCGTGGTCGTGAAATGGCTCACCAAGAAATTGGTATTGAATTATTAAACCGTGTTAAAGCCGATTTAGAAGATGTTTCACAAGTTGAATCATTCCCTAATCGTGTTGAAGGTCGTCAAATGGTTATGATGATGGCCCCTATTGCTAAAAAGCAATAAACAGGTTATATTACCCACCGATTTTATTTCAGGTCTGCAAGTAACAGTTTACTGTTCACCTGAAATAACCGGTTTAAAGTAAGGTTGCAAAGCAATAGCAATGAACCTTCACCGGATTATGGCAGTAAGTTAGGCCTTATAAAGTAGAGCTATTTTATATATCTCTCGCCTGCTTGCTAATGTTTTAAGCAATACATTTGGAGTTATTGCAATGGCTTATAAGCTAAAAACTCACAGAGGCGCGGCTAAGCGTTTCAAGAAAACTGCTTCAGGCGGTTTCAAGCGTAAACAAGCGCATCTTCGTCACATTCTGACTAAGAAAACTTCTAAGCGTAAATTACACTTACGTCCTAAGATGATGGTTCATAAGAATGACCATGGTCTAGTTTCACGTATGTTACCATTCGCTTAATAGGAGTCTTCAGAAATGGCAAGAGTTAAACGCGGTGTTATCGCACGTGCACGTCACAAAAAAGTTTTAAAACAAGCTAAAGGTTACTACGGAGCACGTTCACGTGTTTACCGCGTAGCTTTCCAGGCAGTTACTAAAGCGGGTCAATACGCTTACCGTGACCGTCGTGCTAAGAAACGTACTTTCCGTCAACTTTGGATTGCACGTATCAATGCAGCAGCTCGTCAAAACGGTCTTTCATACAGCCGTTTTATCAATGGTCTTAAAAAGACATCTGTAGAAATCGATCGTAAGATCCTTGCAGATATCGCTGTTTACGACCAAGTTGCATTCGCAGCGCTTGTTGCAAAAGCAAAAGAAGGCCTAGCGGCTTAATTTCGCTTTTAATACAGTTTAAAAAGGAGCCTAGTGCTCCTTTTTTTGATCCTGAAAATCACTCATTACTTCATTATAGATGCTAGCTAGCATGTCATTTGCTCCATTTTTTTGTTGAATCACCGCAGTTTACGCAATCCATAATAATTAGTTGGTATAATTTAAGGTATTAGAATAAGTTCTGCACTTGAGAGTGATATGTTTGCGAGTTTAGTGTTTTTATCTGCTGTAGTAACGTTAGACAGCCACTTACCCCCATTAATGCCATGGCACGGAAACAGTGTGTCATTACTACAAGAAAAAGGGCCATTAACGACAGAGTTCGAGTTAAGTGATGGTACTTTGTCTCCTAATTATGATGAGACAATGGCATTTGTTGACCGTTTAGTTGCTGCTAACCCAACTCAATTTAAATTAAAGACTATCGCTACTAGTAGTGCAGGTCGTGCAGTGAAAATGTTAGTCGCAAATGAGCAGGGGTTATTTGATGCAGAGCAGCTAGTTGCAGACACTAAACCTACGATTTTTATTCAAGCGGGCATTCATAGTGGCGAGATTGACGGCAAAGATGCCATGTTTATGCTGCTACGCGATATTGCCACGGGTAAACGTCGCGATATCTTGAGCAAAGTTAATATTCTGTTTATACCGATTTTAAACGTAGACGGTCACGAGCGTAGTAGTCAATTTAACCGTATTAATCAGCGTGGCCCAGTAGAAATGGGTTTTAGAACAAACGGTCTAAATTTAAACTTGAATCGTGATTACACAAAGCTTGATACCCCAGAAGTTCGTGGTGTGATGAAGGTGATCAATCAGTTTAAGCCAGATTTATACGTTGATGTTCATGTAACCGATGGTGCTGATTATCAATACGATGTCACGTATGGCTATAACCCTGTATTTTCAAGTGAATCACCAAGTGTATCTGAGGCATTAGATAATCTGTTTAAGCCTGTAATAGATGCGAAGCTTGAAAAGGCAGGGCACATACCAGGACCTCTTGTGTTTGTGATGGATAAGCGCGAATTTAAGAAAGGGCTAGCTGGCTGGGTTGCCACACCACGCTTTTCAAACGGCTGGGGTGACTTGCGTTCATTACCTACTATTTTAGTTGAGAACCATTCATTAAAGCCCTATAAGCAGCGTGTGTTAGGTACTTATGTTTTCATTGATGGTGCAATTGATGCCTTAGCTGCAAACGATAAAGCACTAAATGAGGCGGTTAGAAAAGAGCTTGATTTCAAACCAACGCAATTAGTTGTTGAACGTGGATATGCAAAACAACCAGACACTATTGAATTTAAAGGAATTGCGTACAGTCGTTCAGAAAGTGCACTTTCTGGTCAATCTGAGGTCAAGTATTTAGGTCAGCCTAAAGACTATGACGCGTTACCTATTTTTTGGCAAAAAGAAGTTAAAAAGACTGTTAATGTGCCAAGCGCGTTTTACATTCCACCTGCGTACAGTCACATTATTGAAAAGTTAAAGTTGCATGGTATTAAGGTTGATAAAGTTACTGAAAACGTATCTGTGCCGTTAACTCAAGCAATTGTGAAAGATTACAGCTTTGCCAAAGCGCCTTTTGAGGGACGTTTTAGGGTTGATGCCAGCTTTGATTATACCAAAGTAGACAGCCTAAATATGTTAGGTTGGTATAAAGTATCGACTGAGCAACCATATTCTGAACTTGCTATTCACTTACTGCACCCAGAAGCGCCAGATTCATTCTTTTCTTGGGGAGACTTCAATACTATTTTTCAGCGGACTGAGTATGTTGAAAATTATGCATTGATGCCTTACGCAAGACAGATGCTTAAAGAAAAGCCTGCCTTGGCGTTAGAGTTTGACCAAAAAATACGTGAGGACAAGCAGTTTGCAAATGACCCACAAGCGCGCCTAGATTGGCTTTATGAGCGTACGCCATTTTATGATCAAGCTTATTTAAAATACCCAATTCTTATGAGCTTTGAGCAATCTGAACAAGGACAGTAATATGAAAGTAGTGACAGTTCCGGTGACTGGTTTTGCACAAAATTGTCGTATTATAATTTGCACCGAGAGTAATCAAGCTGCATTAATTGATCCCGGCGGTGATAAAGAAAAACTTATCACTGAGCTGACGAAATTAAAATGTAAACTGGTTGCGGTATATCTTACTCATGGGCATTTAGACCATGTTGGCGCCGCTAAAGAACTAGCAGAGCATTATGATGTTGAAATTATCGGCCCGCATATTGATGATCAATTTTGGTTTGATGCACTTCCTATGCAAGCACAAATGTTCGGTTTTGATGCTATCGAACCATTTTATCCTACTAAGTGGTTATGCCACGGCGATACGATAGAGGTGGGTCAACTATCGCTTTCTGTTCGCCACTGCCCAGGACATACACCAGGCCATGTTGTGTTTTACCATGAACAGTCACAGCAGGTAGTTGTCGGCGACGTAATTTTTCAAGGTTCAATTGGACGTACTGACTTCCCTAAGGGTAATAGCAGTCAGTTAATTGAATCTATTCAGTCACAAATACTTACGCTGACTGATGATGTTGTTATCTTAGCGGGGCATGGTCCAAACACTACGGTAGGCCATGAGCGAACAACAAACCCTTTTATCAGTGGTAAGTATGGCTAAAATTGCAATTTCATTGCATAAGTAGTAGAAAATAAGCAGACTGTTTTTTAAATCAGTTATATAATTTAACCCATAATCTTAAAGAAAAAGAAATAAAATGTCTCTTAACCAAGTAGATCGCCAAATTTTGGCATTATTACAGCAAGATGCTAGCTTATCAACGGCAGAGATTGCCGATAAAGTTGGTTTGTCTCAATCGCCATGTTGGCGTCGTATTGCTAAGCTTGAGCAAGATGGCTACATCAAAGGTAAAGTTGCTTTGCTTGATGAGAAAAAGCTTGGCTTTGATATGTTAGTCTATGCCCATGTTCGTTTATCAAATCACGGCAGAACAAATTTAGCTGAGTTTGAACGATTAATTATGAGCTACGACGAAGTCACTGAGTGTTACAGTATGGCTGGTACAATGGACTTTATGCTTCGTATTATCTCTAAAGGTATTGAAGGCTATGAGCAATTTGTTCGCGATAACCTGTTAAACCTAGAGTTTGTACAAGAAGTTCATTCTAATGTCACTATGACGTGTGTTAAACGTAGTACGTCTTTACCACTTTAGTTTTTATTTACTACGATTGATAACAGTTAAAAACGGTTAGTACTTAACAGTACTGACCGTTTTGTTGTTAATAATTGTTAACTTTTCTGCTTTTTGCTAGAATTGCGCGCCTTGCCGAAACGTATTCACTACAAAGAGGAACTTAATGTTTAACTTACTCAGCAAAGCGCCAAGCTCTGCTAAAAATGATATTTTATCTGGCTTGACGGTCGCACTGGCATTGGTGCCTGAAGCTGTTGCATTCGCTTTTGTTGCTAATGTAGAGCCTTTAGTCGGTTTGTATGCTGCCTTTATTGTTGGTTTGATCACCGCTATTTTTGGTGGCCGTCCAGGTATGATTTCTGGTGCTACCGGCGCATTAGCCGTTGTAATGGTAAGTTTAGTATTAGATCACGGAGTAGAATATTTATTTGCGACCGTGCTTTTAATGGGCATTCTGCAGGTCTTAGCGGGTGTCTTTAAACTTGGTAAATTTATTCGCATGGTTCCGCATCCCGTTATGCTCGGCTTTGTTAATGGTCTAGCTATTGTTATTTTCTTAGCACAATTAGGTCAGTTCAAAGTACCTGATGGCATGGGAGGGCAGCAGTGGATGGAAGGTCAAGCCTTGTATATTATGCTTGGCTTAGTGGCACTTACAATGGCAATTATCCATTTTTTACCTAAACTGACTACGGCTGTGCCTTCTTCATTAGTTGCAATTGTCACAGTTACAGCATTGGTAATTGGTTTTGACTTAGAAGCGCGTACCGTTCTTGATTTCTTAAAAGGTATGACGGGTAATGAGCAAGCAACTATTGCCGGTGGTTTACCACAATTTCACATCCCTATGGTGCCATTTAACCTAGAAACATTAAAAATTATTTTCCCTTATGCGCTTGTTCTTGCGGCAATTGGTTTAATCGAGTCATTACTAACATTAACCTTAATTGACGAAATAACAGAAACACGTGGTCACAGTAACAAAGAGTGCATCGGTCAAGGTGCTGCGAATATTACCTGCGGTTTCTTTGGAGCGATGGGCGGTTGTGCGATGATCGGTCAGTCAATGATTAATATTAACTCTGGTGGTCGTTCACGTTTATCTGGTATCAGTGCTGCATTATTGCTGCTAGCGTTTATTATTTTCGCTGCAAGTCTAATTGAAATGATCCCACTGGCTGCACTTGTCGGTGTTATGTTTATGGTTGTTCTTGGTACGTTTGAATGGGCAAGCTTTAAGATGATGAAGCGTGTGCCTAAGTCTGATGCCTTTGTGATTGTTCTTGTATCGGGTGTAACGGTAGTTACTGACCTTGCTATTGCGGTATGTGTTGGTGTTATTGTATCGGCACTGGTATTTGCTTGGCAGCATGCAAAACATATTTACACAAACAATTATATTGATGAGCAAGGCTCAAAAGTATACGAACTTCATGGTCCATTATTCTTTGGTTCAGTGAAAAACTTCGCTGAGTTATTTGATGTTAAAAATGACCCTGAAGATGTGATCATCGAATTTAAGCATAGCCGAGTAGCAGATCACAGTGCGATTGAGGCAATTGATAACTTAGCAGATAAATATGCTAAAACGGGCAAGAAATTGCACTTACGCCACTTGAGTCCTGATTGTATCCAACTTCTACATAATGCGCGTGATTTAGTTGAAGTAAACGTGATTGAGGATCCGCATTATAAGGTAGCTTCTGATAAGTTAGCTTAAATAGACAATGTTTAAAAAGCGAAGGCGGCTGTCGTCTTCGCTTTTTTTATACCTGAATTATGCGTTAAGGCTATAAAAAATTAAGATAGGCGGCAGTGCTTTGTATAACTGTCTATCGGTATAATAACTATAAGTTTGTAAGGTAACTTGATATTTTGAATTGGCAATCATTAGTTGATAATCGACAACGTTTTTTCTGGGTTTTGCAAATTGCAGGCTGGATAGGGTATGCGTTAGTTAATTACATCGGCTCTAAAGTATTTGAAATGCGTGATATTTACGTGTTTGTTATTGTATTAAATGCTTATGCTGGTTGTTTAATGACAGTGCCTTTACGCTACATGTATCGCAAAGTGTGGAATGCTTCGCCTTGGGTACTCATGTTAGTGGTATTTGGTGCCTCTTATTTAACGGGCACACTTTGGGCTGTAGTACAAAAATTTAATTTATGGGAGATATACCGCCATGGTTATCGCCCAAATGAGTGGTTTTATTACTTTCAGCAAGGTTTAGATTCAGTTTATATTATCCTTTGTTGGAGTGGATTATATTTTGGTATTAAGTATTACCAGTTATTGCAAAGTGAACGTCAAAAGGCTTTAAAAGCGACAACAATGGCTCACGAAGCACAACTTAAGATGCTACGCTATCAGCTTAATCCGCACTTTTTATTTAATACGCTTAATGCAATCTCTACACTTATTTTGGTTAAAGAGAATAAAGATGCTAATTTAATGGTGTCTAAATTAAGTGATTTCTTGCGTTATACACTCAATACAGATCCAATTAAAAAAGTTCCATTAGAGCAAGAAATTCATGCATTAATGCTGTACTTAGAAATTGAAAAAGTACGCTTTGATGAGCGTTTACAAATTAACGTTGATGTAAGCGAACAAGCAAAAAAAGCCTTAGTACCAAGTTTAATTCTCCAGCCGTTGATAGAAAATGCCATTAAGTATGCGATAGCACAACTCAACGAGGGCGGGGTCATTGATATTAAGGCACAAGTTTTTGCAAATGAATTATTATTGGAAGTAGGCGATAATGGTCCTGGCACTGAGCTTAAAAATGGTCAGCTTGTTAATTCTCAAGGGGTTGGTATAGCTAACACTCAGGATCGATTAAAAACACTTTATGAGAACAACTACTCGTTTGTTCTCTCTGACAATACGCCAAGTGGATTAAAAGTAAATCTGCGCGTTCCGTTTGAAAAGGCTGTTAAGAAATGAGCAAAATTAGAACTTTGATCGTTGATGATGAACCGCTTGCAAGGAAAGGCTTAGCCGTTCGACTTTCTGAATTTGAAGACATAGAAGTAATTCGTTTATGTAGCAATGGTCAAGAAGCAATAGATGAGTGCTTATCAGGGAATATAGAACTGGTATTCTTAGATATTCAAATGCCAAATATGAATGGTTTTGAAGTGGCCCGCGCTTTAAGCGAAAGTGTTAATCCATTGCCTGCCATTGTGTTTGTAACTGCGTTTGATCAGTTTGCGGTAAAAGCATTCGAGATTCATGCATTGGATTATATTCTTAAACCAGTCGATGACAACAGACTAAAACAGGCGGTAGAAAAAGTGCATACTTATTTAAAAACACAACAAGATAACGCCCATAAGAAGAAACTAGCAAGCTTTGTGGCTGGTATTACTGGCAACAATTGTGAAGAGATTTTGAAAAAGCTTGCGACAGGCGATAGCCTTGCAGATCGTCGTTATCCTGAATCACTGGCAGTAAAAGAGCAGGGCGAAATTGTTCGTGTTCCTGTTGTTACAATTCAATGGGTTGATGCTGCAGGTGACTATATGTGTTTACATTGCCAAGATGGCCAAACTCATATCTTACGTAAAACCATGAAAGAGCTAGAGCAAGAGTTAGATCCGCAACTGTTTGTTCGTGTTCACCGCAGTGCCATTGTTAACACCAAACAAATTAGTAAGCTCGTCACTCAGGTGAGTGGGGAGTACTTGTTAGTTCTCGATAATGGACAAGAGTTAAAAGTTAGCCGCAGCTATCGTGACAAAGTAAAAGCTGCACTAGCAAGTTAATAAGCTTTCATAATCAGTTAAAGAAAAAAAAGGCGCAATCAATGCGCCTTTTTTTAATCAGTGATTGCAACAGTTTAAACTGTCACAATCTTCATTGTATTGGTAGCACCAATAGTTTCCATCGCATCACCGTGCGTTAAAATCACAGTATCTCCGGTGCTTAAAGAACCAAGTTCTACTAATGTATTGAGTGCTTCGCGAACCATATTTTCATCTTCACACTTAGTTGAATCAAAAAACACAGGGTAAACACCGCGATACAATGCAGTTTGACCTAAAGTGCTAGCGTGACGTGATAATGAGTAAATTGGTAAGCCAGAGCTAATGCGCGACATTAACTTAGCTGTGCTACCTGATTCAGTCAGTGTCACAATCGCTTTTACAGAATCAAGGTGGTTGGCTGCATACATAGCAGACAGTGCAATTGATTCAGCATTAGATGAAAAGCGGCTGTCTAAACGGTGCTTAGAAACGTGAGTTTCTTTTTGAGACTCAGCACCTAAACATACGCGGGCCATAGTAGCAACGGTTTCTTCAGGGTAGTCACCAGCTGCTGTTTCAGCAGATAACATTACTGCATCAGTGCCATCTAGAACTGCATTTGCAACGTCCATAACCTCAGCGCGTGTTGGCATCGGGTTATCAATCATTGATTCCATCATTTGCGTTGCTGTTACCACAGTACGGTTTAGTGAACGTGCGCGGCTAATAATTAGCTTTTGTTTACCAACGAGGGCAGCATCACCAATCTCAACACCAAGGTCGCCACGAGCAACCATAACAGCATCAGAAGCAAGTACGATATCATCAACTGCTTCAACTGTTTCTACAGCTTCTGCACGTTCGATTTTGGCAAGAAGCTGCGCGTTAGAACCAGCAGCTTCTGCTAATGAGCGAACATAGCGCATGTCATCGCCACTACGTGGGAATGATACTGCAATATAATCAACACCAATTTCTGTGGCTGTGATTAAATCTTCTTTGTCTTTATCTGTAAATGCCGGAGCCGTAAGACCACCACCTAAGCGGTTGATACCTTTATTGTTAGAAAGTACACCACCCACAGTGACTGTGGTGTGAACTAAATGACCATCTACGCTATCAACAGTCAGTTGGATAAGGCCATCATTTAATAACAGTAAGTCACCTGATTTAACATCGTTTGGTAACTCTTTATAATCGATACCTACAGCATTTACATCGCCTTGGCCTTTTTCCATTTTTGCATCTAAGGTAAATTTAGCGCCAACTGCTAAGTTTACTTTACCGTCTTTAAACGTAGATACGCGGATTTTTGGACCTTGTAAATCAGCAAGAATTGCAATGTGCTTGCCTAAACGCTTTGCAATATCGCGAACTGCTTGTGCGCGGTCTTTGTGATCTTGTGCTACGCCGTGTGAGAAGTTCAAACGAACCACATTTGCACCTGCACGAATGATTTTTTCTAAGTTGTTATCGCGATCGGTTGCCGGCCCAAGTGTCGCAACAATTTTAGTGCGTCTTAGCATCAAATTCTCCTGTGCGCTTAAAAATATTAAGCGAATTGATGGTTATCTATTAAAATGTTGTGCTTATTTAATAGCATATAAATGAATCAAATTAAGCTTAATGCAGAATTCATAAGTAAAAAATCATTGTTTTTACGTATGAGTATCTGGCTCTTAGTATTAAATACAGAGTTTACAAAGCATTAATGACGCTATTATGACACCGGTGTCAGGTAGCGTCAATACACATACCTTTTTAAAGGGTATTATAAAAATCTGGTCCGATGCCCTTATTAATTTGATATACTAACCCCAGCTTGCTGCGTGCCTTTTATAGATTTATAGCAAGTTAGCTCGGAAGCTCGCATTTTTGGGCTGCTTGGGTATAATGCGCGCGTATTTATTTTGATTAACTAACCAATAGTTGTTACCGAGGAGGACACTAAATGCAAGTTGCATTAGTAGGGTTAGGCGTTATGGGTAAAAATCTTGCCCTCAACCTGATTGAAAAAGGGCTGACATTAGTAGCTTATGATAAAAACCCAGATGCGGGTGCCGAGTTACTAAGCTGTGCGAAAGCACTAGGTTTGGCAGACCGTTTACATATTGTGTCTGATTTAAATGATATGGTTAGACGCTTAGAGCCGCCTCGTTCGATTCTACTTTTAGTTCCTGCTGGTGAATTGGTTGATAAAGTATGTACAGAGCTTGCAGAAGCAGGCGTTGACTGTGATGACATTATCGTAGATTGCGGCAATAGTAACTATAAAGACGGCATAAGCCGTAAACTTAAATATCAAAACAAATTTGAATTTGCCACTATGGGTATTTCTGGCGGTGCCGAAGGTGCTCGTCACGGCCCAGCTATGATGGCAAGTGGTTCAGAAGGCGGCTGGGAGCGTGTTGAGCCGTGGTTTGAAAAAGTAGCTGCAAGCTATAAAGGTGAGTCATGCTTTGCCCGTGTTGGCCAATCTGCAAGTGGTCACTTTGTGAAAATGGTTCATAACGGTATCGAATATGCGTTAATGCAATTAATTGCAGAAATGTATCAACTATTACGTTTAGGTACTAATCGTTCACCAAAAGAAGTGGCTGACATTTTCAATGAATGGTCTGAAGGCACATTAAATAGCTACTTACTGTCAATCTCAAGCCATATCTTGAGCCTCGAAACAACAGAAGGTGAACCGCTAGTTGATTTAATCGACAACAAGGTTGGCGCTAAAGGCACTGGTTTATGGACTGCGCAAAATGCGCTAGAGCTTGGTATTGCTGTACCATCATTAGTGGCAGCTGTTCAAGCACGTCACTTAACAAATACTTGTGATACGCATGCTGCTAAAGAAATGACTTACGCTGCTAAAGCAACTGACACAGTTGATTTAGACTTAGCTGAGCTAAAAGATGCATTCACTCTGGCAAGTTTACTTGCTTATCGTCAAGGTTTAGCACTTATCAAAGGTGCATCACGCGCTCATCAGTGGAAAGTTGATCTTTCTAAAACGCTACAAACATGGCGCGCAGGCTGTATTATCCGTGCTGATTACTTAGACAACGTTGCTGAAGGTGTAGAATTTATTGATTCTATGCAGCGTGAGTCAGCAGCTTTACGTAAAGTGACAGGTGCAGCGGTTGCTTCTGGTCTTGCTTTCCCTGTATTAACAGCAACGCAAACTTACATTGCGACGTTAACAACACCAAGCAATGGTCACCTTGTGCAAGCACAACGAGATTACTTTGGTGAACATGGTATTAAAACCCACAGCGGTGAAATATGCCATTTAACTGACTTAGTTGAGATTGACGAAAAAGTTCGTTAATCATCAAAAAACGAAAAAAGGCACCAATTGGTGCCTTTTTTTAACGGCTTAACTCGCCGCGAAGGTTATCTTGCATCAAGTGTCGAATTGTTTCTACTTCAAGTTTTTGACTAAATAAGTAGTGCAACTTGGTCAAACAGGCTTCTAATGTCATATCATAGCCGCTAATAACACCGCAATTAAGCAAAGCATTCCCTGTGGCATAGCCGCCCATATTCACTTGGCCTTTTAAACATTGCGTTAAATTAACAATCACCATACCGCGCTTACTTGCATCATTCAGAATATCTATAAATGCAGAGTCTTGTGGCGCATTACCCACACCAAAACTCAAGAGTACCAAGGCCTTTATATTGTCGTTTACTAAACTTTTTACCACTTCAGGGCTGATACCCGGATATAAGTAAAGTACACCAATAGGCTGTGGTGTAATATTGGAAACTTGCAGTGCATTATCAACGTAAGGACTTAGCTGGCCTTTGATAAGTTGAATATTAATTCCTGACAATGCTAAAGGTTCAAGATTCGGAGAGGCAAATGCATCAAAGCCATCAGCATGGGCTTTTGTTGCACGGTTACCACGGAATAATTGGTTATTAAAGAATAGGCTTACTTCTGCAATTGGGTAATTAGCTGCTAAATACATTGCATTGAGTAAGTTGACTTGGCCATCAGAACGAAGCTGCGAAAGCGGAATTTGCGAGCCTGTGACAATTACAGGTTTTGTCAGGTTCTCAAACATAAATGACAGGGCAGAAGCGGTATAAGCCATAGTATCTGTACCGTGCAGAACCACAAAGCCATCATAGTCTTGGTATTTACTCTTAATATCGTCAGCAATTAGTTGCCAGTGGGCAGGTGACATATCTGAAGAATCAATCAGTGGACAATATTCGTGAATATCAAACAAAGGCATTTCGTCACGATTAAATTCTGCATTATTGACCACAGTTTCGGTTAAAAAACCTTCAGCCGGTACATAGCCTCGGCTCGATTTTTTCATCCCGATGGTACCACCTGTGTAGGCGATATATATACGTTTACGTTTCATAAAAAAGGCCCAGTTAAATAACTGGGCCTAGTATACCTAAAATTGAATTGCTAAGTAACTTATTGAATTACATTACACACCAAACAACGAGCGTATACGCCTTGTGGATCGTTGTAATCTTTAAGATTGTCAATTTCACTACTTAGTTGCTTGATCAGGCTCTGTAAATTAGCTTGTGTAGCCAATACTGATTGTGATGAATCAGACTTAGCAAAGAAGCTTTTAACTGCTGCTGTACCAAAGATATCTTGAAGCATTTGCTCTTGCGGTGTAAGCGATTGTTTGATGGTTTTAACATCATAATGCTTAAGTTTAGCTAGTTCAGCGGCAGCTTCAATTGCATCTTGCTTGTCACCCAGTTTATCAACTAAACCAAGCTCTTTTGCTTGTGTTGCAATCCATACACGACCTTGAGCAATTTTATCTACTTGTTCAGGTGTCATATTGCGCGCTTCAGCCACAACATCTAAAAAGCGTTTATATGCATTTTCAACACTTAGTTGGATAATATCTGCCATTTTCTCATCAAGCGGTCGCGCAATTGAGAAGCCTGCAAGATCTGTTGTCGCAACACCATCTGAATAAATACCCAGTTCAGCCATAGTATTTTCAAATGTCATGAACGTACCAAACACACCAATTGAACCTGTAATTGTGCTAGGTGCAGCCCAAATTTCATTGGCGGCAGAGGCAATCCAGTAACCACCCGATGCTGCCACCGAGCTCATAGAAGCAATAACCGGTTTACCAGCAGCCTTCAGAGCTAAAACTTCAGCTCGAATAACTTCAGATGCGAACATACTGCCGCCGCCTGAATCTATACGTAATACCACTGCTTTTACTTTGTCATCTAAACGAGCTTTACGAAGTAGGGCAGCTGTAGAATCACCACCGATTTCACCGGCTTTACGTTCGCCATCGACAATAGTGCCTTTAGCAACAACAACCGCTACTTTTTCAGTGATTGGGTTGTCAAATTCAACAGGTGGTTTTACCAATGATAGATATTCACGGAAACTGACTTGCTTAAAGGTTTTACCGGTTTCTTCTGCACCGACTAATTCAATCAGTTGCTGGCGAATTTGCTGTGATGTTTTTAAAGAATCAACCCACTGATTGTTCAAAGCGTACTGACCAGAGTTACCGTCAACGGCCTGCATTTTAGCTAAGTACACATCCATATCTTCATCAAAATTGCTTTCATCGAATGGGCGGCTTGCAGCAACATCTGTTTTATATTCTTTCCAAAGTGCTGTTAACCAAACGCTGTTCGCTTCTTTAGCTGCATCAGACATGTCGTTGCGAATAAATGGCTCGACTGCTGATTTATAAGTACCAACACGGAAAATATGCTGTGTTACTTTTAGCTTTTCTAATGCTTCTTTAAAGTAAAGAGGGAACATGCCATAGCCTTCGATACTCACACCACCGTATGGATGCATTGAGATTTCGTCAGCATGAGCTGCAATATAATATTGTGCTTGAGTGTAATAATAGCCTGTAGCAATGACTTGTTTACCAGCCGCTTTAAACTCATCGATAGCTTTAGTAATTTGCTTAAGCTTATTGATGTGTGCACTAGGCATTTTTTGTAGGTCAAGTAGCATTACAGTGATGCGATCATCATTGGTTGCTTCGTTGATAACTTCGATTACATCATCAAGTAAAATTTCTGATGGTGCTTCTTTACCCATAGTTGCGTCATTAATCGCAGCTTCTACAGGATCAACGTAAGTTTTTTCTTCAACTATTGGGCCATTTAAGTTGAGGCGCAACACAGTTCCGTCTGCTACTTTTACTTTGTCTTCTTCACCTGTTATTGCAACGAAAAAGAGTATTACTAGTAATAAAAATAAAATGTTTAGGACTAAACGGCGGGAGAAGTTAATCCCAGTCCAAATGCCTTTAAATATCTTTGCTAGCAAAATAAATCCTTAATTCAATACAGCTTTGTAATGACTCATCTTAGCTTAGATTAACTTTAAATTTAACTGTTAAATAGTAACAGAGTGTTTAAAAAGACAATTTGCTACAGAATATTTACTAGCGAAAAGTTGATTATTCTAAGTTATTACCGCAGAATCTATTTCAAGTAGAGGTTCGACCAGTTAACGGGGCACACAATGTTAGAACAAAAATTACAATTACAGCATACCGAACTTCGTAACCGTTTGGTTATGGGATCAATGCATACCGGCTTAGAAGAGGGATGGCACAACCGTAAACGCTTGCGCGCATTTTATGAAGCACGTGCAAAGGGTGGCACTGGATTAATTATAACTGGTGGTTACAGTCCAAATTTACGAGGTAAGCTATCGCCTTTCGCCTCAACGTTTAACTCGTTTTATGATGTGATTAAACATCGCGCATATACGGATGCAGTGCATCAACATGGCGGAAAAATTTGCTTACAATTATTACATGCTGGCCGTTATGCATATCATCCATTTAATCAAGCACCAAGTGCTATTCAAGCACCTATTAATCCTTATAAACCTAAAGAAATGTCGTTAGGCTCAATTAAAAAGACTATTAAAGACTTTGCAAACTCAGCAAAACTAGCTGAAAAAGCAGGTTACGATGGTGTTGAAATAATGGGGTCTGAAGGCTATTTGATTAATGAGTTCATGGCTAACCATACTAATAAACGTACGGATAGTTATGGAGGTAGCCTTGAAAATCGTATGCGTTTAGCTATTGATATTGTAAAAGCTGTACGCGCTAAAGTAAGTGAAAAATTTATTATTGTATTTCGCTTATCTGTAATGGATCTGATCCCAAACGGCTCGACACCTGAAGAAGTTAAACAGCAAGCGCTTGCACTTGAAAAAGCGGGTGTTGACATCTTTAACACGGGGATTGGTTGGCACGAAGCACGTGTTCCAACAATAGCGAGCATGGTACCACCGGGTGCCTTTAAAGAGGCATCAAAACGTTTAAAAGATACAGTATCGGTACCGGTAATCGCAGTAAACCGCATTAATACACCTGAAATAGCCAATGGTATTTTAGAGGCGGGTGAGTCTGATCTAATTTCGATGGCGCGTCCTTTATTAGCTGATCCTGAGTTTTTTAATAAATACGTAAATAACAAGTCAGAGCAAATCAATATCTGTATTGGCTGTAATCAGGGTTGTTTAGACCATGTATTTAAAAACAAACGTGCGACTTGCTTAGTTAACCCACAGGCTGCTTTTGAATTAGACTATAGCCTTGAAAAAGCGTCATCTTCTCGTTTAGTGCTTGTTGTTGGTGCAGGCCCCGCTGGTCTGGCTGCTAGTTGCTATTTAGCAGAAAAAGGTCATAAAGTGACTCTAATTGAGCGTAAAGAGCAGATGGGCGGTCAATTTAATTTAGCAATGCAAGTACCTGGTAAGGAAGACTTTAACCATACTCTTAATTACTTTACTAATGAGTTAAAACGCTTAAATGTTGATTTAAAGCTAGGCACTGAATTTACAGAAAACATGCTAAACCAATACGATGATGTTGTGTTTGCAACAGGTGTAAGACCTCGTGAAGCAAAAATTGAATGTAACGATGGCAAGCGTGTGTTTGCCTATGATGAAGTGATCCGCGGTGAGGTAGAGCTAGGTAACAAAATAGCGATTCTAGGTGCCGGCGGTATTGGTTTTGATATGGTTGCCTTTTTAAGTGAACACAAAGGGCAGACTATTGAGCAATTCAAAACTCAATGGGGTATTGAATGTGAAGCTGCACCTGAAAAAGATAACCGCCAAATATACATGCTTAAGCGAAGTGCAGGGCGTTTTGGTAGTGAACTGGGTAAAACAACGGGTTGGATCCATCGTCAAGTTGCTAAACAGCATGGTGTAAAACAAATTGCTGAGTGTCAGTACCTTAGCTTTGACAACCAAGGTTTGAAAATTACTGTTAAAGGTGAAGAGCAAATCTTAGATGTTGATACTGTGATTGCTTGTATTGGTCAGGTTTCAAATACAGAAACATTCGAAAAACAAACAGAAAACGCCAAAGTTCACGTTATTGGTGGAGCCAAACTAGCTGCCGCTATTGATGCGAAACGTGCGATTTTTGAAGCGCTACAAGTCGCTCGTAAAATTTAATTGAAAGTAAACTAGAAAACCCGCGGTCTGTGTGATTAATCTAATTAGTCACGAGACCGCAATGTTGATCACACACTTATTACCTCTTTACCAACGCATCTTAACTAAACTTCAGTTTTTAGATGGACTACCCAGCCTATTTATTCGCTTAATATTAGCCCCAGTGATGATTATTGCCGGCTTTAATAAACTTGCCTTAAGCGGTGATGTTACCCATTTTTATCAATACTTTTTACCCTCTGATGATATCGTCGCTTGGTTTGGCAATAGTGAATGGGGGTTAGGCCTACCAATGCCCTCTGTACTGGCCTTTTTAGCAGCATGGACAGAGTTTTTAGGCGGCATTTTGCTGTTATTAGGTCTGTTCACACGTTTAGTAGCAATCCCCTTAATGATAACTATGCTTGTTGCTGCAACGACTGTGCACGCAAGTAATGGCTGGTTTGCTGTTACCCCAACAGATGCGAGTACCAGCCCTGCAAGAGTCCTCAGTTGGCTTGCAATTCCTGCAAGTGAAGCCAGTTTGATTAATTCAAAAGAAGCGGGTGAGAGACTATCTAAAATGCGCGAGTTATTAGAGACTCATGGTTATACGGAATACCTGTATGCTAAAGGGAAACCTGTGATTTTAAATAATGGTATTGAGTTTTCAGCGATCTATTTCGTGATGCTACTGAGCTTATTTTTTTCGGGGGGAGGTCGCTATTTTAGCCTCGATTATTGGCTTGTTAGAAATCGCACTAAGCTCTTTATTGCAAGTGAATATAAATGATAAGCTAGAACTTTAATGCCTTTATAAAATGAGGCGCTGTATTAATGTTTTAATAGGAATTAAATGGACGCTTTAACTCTTTTACAAACTCGACAATCAGATCCACGTCTTATTGCTCCGGGTCCATCAGAAGAACAGCTTGAGATTATTCAAAGAGCTGCAATAAAAGTACCGGATCATGGTTGCCTTGCTCCTTGGCGTTTTATTGTTGTTGAAGGCGATGCTCGGCATGCATTAGGTGATATTTATCATCAAGCTGCAGTTGCTGAACATCAAGATGAGCGCACGGTTAATCGTGCAAAAGAACTACCACTTCGTGCGCCTATGATTATCATTGCAATTGCTGATGTAAAAGAAAACCCTAAAGTGCCACGTATTGAACAAGTTCAAAGTGCTGGTTGTGCAGTGCTTGCCATGCAGCAGGCCGCTTTTGCCCAAGGATTAGGTGGGATCTGGCGCACAGGCTATTTTGCTCAAAGTGAATCAGTCAAAAAAGCTTTAAATTGTAAAATTGATGACGAGATAGTTGGCTTCTTATATTTAGGTACTCCTGAAGTTGATATTAAAAAGCCTATTAGGCATAAACCAGATACTTTTTTTGAGAGACTTTAAAAATTAGGAACTTTTTTATATTTATGCAGTCAGATGCTATTAAGCTTGCATGTGTTAGTTTAATTAATTTAGGCTGCAGTGTAAGAATTATTAGGATGCAAAAAACAAAATAATTATTCTTCAGTGTGTTTTTTAATCGGTTGTTTTTTGTTAACGTAGGGATAGTCTTAAAAAATAACGATAAAGAAGACGAGGACAATGGGAAACTTATTTTTACGAGAAAAAGAAAATTGGTTCGCTTGGTCAATATGGGGCATTATAGGTGCTGCCGTCACTTTCTTTGTGGCTATCTCAACTAGAGCGCCACAATTTCTAGGCTTATCTGCTATTGGGTTTTTGTTGTTACTTACGTGGTGGATGCACAGTACTAAGCGGTTTGATTTTGGTCGCGCTTTTAAAGTTTGTTGTTATGTATTGACCTTAACCTGCTTACCCGCATTTTTATTAGTGATAGTACCGAATAACAATTTAAACAAAATAGACGTTATTGTTCAGGGGGCAGGGTTTGCTCTTATCAGTTTAATTGTCTGTTTTGTCTGCTCAATGATTGCACGTCGACCTAAACAGTATTACTAAATATGAGTTTTTATTGTTTTTTTACAATTAAGGCTTTACATCGACCACGGTAACTAATATTATGCGCGCCGTACGGAGAGATGGCAGAGTGGTCGAATGCACCGGTCTTGAAAACCGGCAGGGGTTTGTAGCCCCTCTAGGGTTCAAATCCCTATCTCTCCACCATTATTTAAAAAAACCGCCTACAGGGCGGTTTTTTGCTATCTGGAGATAAATAATGTCAGCAAGCACACCTTCTACGCCTATAAGAATGATAAAGCATGTTTTACTTTGGTGTATCTTCTCTTATTTTTATCATAGTGGCATTAATGTACTTGTTGCTATGGCTCATGATGCACAACCAGATTACGGATTGTTATCCTCAATTGCGTATGGCATTGGTTTCAATGTACTCGTAGGTCATTTAATTGGTAAGTACGACAAACATTGGCCTGTTATTGCGGCAATATTTATCGCTGTAGTTGGGCTTGTTGTAGTGCCTTTAATATTAATGGGGCAGGCGAGTTTAAAAGATACATATTTTATTTTTGCTATGGTGATAAGTTTACCGGTTGCAACATTAGTCATTGAGAAAATAAAGCAACGAATTAGTTTAAACACTGAGCAAACGCAATAAACTAAGCGATATTCGTTGTTTTTTTATGTTAGTATGGGCACGTCTTTTAACTAAATAAACGTGAATTTAAACATGTCAGATAATTTTACAACAGACGCTGAAAAAGCAAGTTACGGTATTGGTTTACAAATGGGTGAGCAATTAAAAGCAAACCCTTTTGAAGGTTTAAACTTAAACTCTGTATTTGAAGGTATGAAAGACGCATACACTGGTAACGATTTCCAAGTTGAAATCCCAGCAATTCAAGCTGCCTTTGAAAAGATCAATGCTGAAATCCAAGCTCGCCGCGAAGAAGAAGCTAAAGTACTTGCTGCTGAAGGTATTGCCTTCTTAGAAGAAAATGCAAAACGTCCTGAAGTAACAGTAACTGAGTCAGGTCTTCAATACGAAGTGCTTACTGAAGGCAATGGTGAGAAACCAACTGTAGATTCAACAATTCGTGCGCATTACCATGGTACACTTATCAATGGTACGGTATTTGATAGCTCTTATGAGCGTGGTCAACCAGCTGAATTCCCAGTGGGTGGTGTTATCAAAGGTTGGACTGAAGCAGTACAAATGATGGGTACTGGTTCAAAATGGCGTTTATACGTACCGCATGAGCTTGCTTATGGTGAGCGTGGTGCTGGTGCTGCAATCGCACCTTTCTCAACACTAATCTTTGATGTTGAGCTATTAGAAATCATCTAATTGATTTTAATAGGTATAAAAAAACCTGCTTTAAGCAGGTTTTTTTATGTCTGAAATAAACAGCTAATTAGCTATTTGACTCAGCGTATTCTTTACACTTAACTTTGTCCTCACACTCACCATAAAGGTAAAGAGAGTGGTTAGTTAATTTAATGCCATTTTCTGTAGCAATCTCTTCTTGACGACGTTCGATTAAATCATCTTCAAATTCAACAACCTTGCCGCATTTAAGACAAACGAGGTGGTCATGGTGAGTGCTACCTGATAATTCAAATACTGACTTGCCGCCTTCGAAGTGGTGGCGAGATACAATACCTGCATCATCAAATTGGTTAAGTACACGGTAGACAGTTGCAAGACCAATCTCTTCGCCTTTGTCTAATAGAATTTTATAGACATCTTCAGCGCTGATGTGTTGATTGTCTGGAGATTGTAGAATCTCTAAAATTTTAATACGCGGCAAAGTTACTTTTAACCCTGCTTTTTTTAGTTCCAAGTTGTGATCAGTCATTCAATCTGTCTCAATTTATTTAGTTATACTAGGCATCATTAAGATGCACACGACACATTAGCAACTGTTAGAATAACGTGCCTAGTTACTAAGTGCAAAGAACAATTCGTTTGATTGCTGTTTTTTTAGACGAAAACGAACTGGTTGTGCATCTTTACATCAGCTAGTAAATGCGAGTAGTACTTGTTATTAATCAGCAAGTTCCGCTAAACACATCTCTTCATAAACTTGAGCGCACCAGTCTTTTACACGTTGCTCTGTCAGTTCAGGTTGACGATCTTCGTCAATCCCTAAGCCAACAAAGGTTTTGTCATCAATTAATGCTTTTGATGCTTCGAAGTCATAGCCATCAGTTGACCAGTGACCTACTACAATCGCGCCACGCTCAGTAACGATGTCATTGATCATACCCATTGCATCTAAAAAGTATTCAGCATAGTCTTCTTGGTCACCACAACCGAAAATTGCAACCAGTTTACCTTCGAAGTCTACTTCTTCTAATTCAGGGAAAAAATCATCCCAGTCACATTGCGCTTCACCGTAGTACCAAGTTGGAATACCGAATAACAATAAATCGAATTCAGCAATCTCTTCTTTAGAACTTTTTGCAATGTCATGAACCGCGACTAGCTTTTTACCTAATTCTTTTTGAATCATTTTAGCTACGTGTTCAGTATTACCTGTGTCGCTTCCGAAAAAAATACCTACGCTTGACATGGATTTAAAACCTTCTATCTATCAATAGCCAATCTTTCTTGTAAAATTGTTTCAATCAACGCGCTACGGCTAATATTCTGCGCATCTGCCATATCGCTTAATGCCTGATATAACTGTGATGAAACCTTAAATTCTACACGCTTTAAACCACGTGCTTTATCTCGCTTTATTTGATTACGTTTATTTACTTTTAATTGCATGTCGCGAGGTAGGGGATTTGTTTTAGGTCTACCTGGACGTTTCTCGTATTCAAATAAATCGGGTGTTGTTCTATCTGTTTCTGATTTTGCCATATCTAGCCCACACCTGCGCCTTGCCAAAAGACTTGAATAAGACCTTTAGCTATAAACCCAGAACAGCCTAAGAATAGCACTAACCAAACGATGTATCGGCCAAATTTTGGTACATCACCTTTTTTAAGGACGTCTTGAATTGCCATTCCAATAAAAAAGAAAATGCCGGCTAAGCCAAAATACAACCCTAAGGTATCAAATTCGTTAATTAACTGACTGACCATCAACGTATAAACCTTCAAAATAAACGGCGCGTACTATACCACACAAATTCATAATAATTTAGTGCGCACGATCAAAAACAGCGAAATTTATCTGTCTTTTATGTGGCTAAAAAATCGCTAATTGCTTTATTTACGGCAAGCGGTTTTTGTGCGTGTAACCAATGACCAGCGCCATGAATTATTTTTGCTTTAGCATTAGGAAATAACGCCATAATTGCAGGGCGGTGCTCAGCTAAGATGTAGTCTGAATCATTACCTTTGATGAACAAAGTATCACATAAACAAGAATCATTTTCATCAACTTGAGCTAAAATATTTTCATATTGCTGATATATAACCGCTAAATTAAAGCGCCATTGGTAGTGGCCTTGATCGTTTTTAGCAAAGCTCTTTAATAAAAACTGGCGTACACCGACTTCATCTATGTGTTTTGCAAGGACTTCATCAGCGGCTTTCCTGTCAGCAACATTTGACTCGGCTACTTCATTCAGGCCTGCGAAAATAGCACTATGACGAGGGTTATTAGCAACAGGAGAGATATCTAACACCACTAGTTTATTGATTAGCGCTGGGTGATTAAGGGCTAATTGCATAGCAACTTTACCACCCATTGAATGACCAATGATGTGAGCTTTATTAATGTTCAAGTGTTCAAGTAACTCACTGACATCTTGAGCCATAGCATGGTAATTCATGGTATCGCTGTGGAATGATTTACCATGATTTCGTAAATCGATATTCGTTACGCGGTAATTTTCAGCTAAGGCTTTTGCGATTACATTGAGGTTTTCTAGCGAGCCAAACAAACCATGGATCAACACAACGTCTGAACCTTGACCCATTTGTTGGTAGTTTAATAGCATTTTCAACTCCTAATTTTAATGGCAGTATTTTGCCTAGCGAAATAACAAATTGCAAAACATAGAGAATTACTGCGAGCTTAGGTATAATCATCGAGAACTTTTATAATGTGACCCGTAAAGACAGGAATAACATGAAAAAAATTGACATAGACGACGAGTTATATCAATACATAGCTAGCAACACGCAAAGTATTGGTGAGAGCGCTTCCACTATTTTACGTCGTTTATTAAACCTTTCTGATGGCACCTTAGCGCCCGTTGAAACAGCAACTAGCAAAACTGAACAAGAATCTCCAGTTGTTGAACCTGAACAAGCAATAGAGCAAGAACCAGCTCCTAAACACGATGAACCTGAACAAGTCGAAACTGTCACAACAGCGCAACAAGTCAAAGGTAATGTGTTTAATGTGTTAAACAAAGAAGAACTGGCAATGCAAAAAGGTGTTGTTGGTCGTTTCTTATTTATCTTGGCAGCGCTTTACAGAACACACAAAGCAGATTTTGCGAACGTTCTAGAAATTAAAGGCCGTGACCGCGTCTATTTTGCAACAAGTAAAGAGGCGTTGCTTGAAAGTGGCAGTAGTATGAATCCAAAAAATATCACCGATACAGAGTATTGGGTGATGACTAACTCAAATACAACCAGAAAAAAAATGATGCTTCATGAAGTGGCCTTAAGCCTAGGCTATAGTGCGGACGAAGCAGAAAAAATTCGTGATTACTTATAATAGGTAAGGAAATAATATGGCGATTCATCCAGAGGCAGGGAAACCTGCGCCACAACAGAGCTTAGTAAATGTTCCAAAACTAATCTCTGCTTATTACTTAAATGAACCTGATCTTGAACAAAACCCAGAGCATTGCGTTGCTTTTGGTACGTCTGGTCACCGCGGTTGTTCATTCGATGTAAAATTTAATGAATCGCATATATTAGCGATCACTCAAGCAATTTGTGATTATCGTAAAGAAAATAACATTTTTGGACCTCTGTTTCTTGGCAAAGATACGCATGCTTTAAGTGAAGCTGCTTTTAATTCAGCAATTGAAGTGTTGGTTGCGAATGAAGTGCAAGTTATTACTCAAGAGAATGACGACTATACGCCAACCCCAGTGATCAGCCACGCAGTTGTTTGTCATAATAAAGAAAATCCAAATGAATTGGCCGATGGTATCGTTGTAACTCCGTCACACAACCCGCCTGAAGATGGTGGTTTTAAATATAATCCACCGAATGGGGGACCTGCTGATACTGACGTTACTAAATGGATCGAAGATAGAGCAAATCAATTACTGCTTGAAGATTTAGTTGCTGTAGAGTTATTTCCGTTTGCTAAAGCATCACGTTCTGGCTTTATCAAATACCAAGATTTAATAACACCTTATGTCGATGACTTAGCGAACATTGTTAATTTAAAAGCTATTAGCGATGCAAAAATCAAAATTGGTGTGGATCCACTCGGTGGCTCTGGTATCAACTTTTGGCCAGTGATTGCCGAAAAATATAATTTAGACTTAACAGTCGTAAATAAGTCTGTTGATCCAACATTCTCGTTCATGCCTTTGGATAAAGACGGTAAAATCCGTATGGATTGTTCATCTCCTTATGCAATGACTAATCTTATTGCTCTAAAAGATGACTACGATATTGGTATCGGTAACGACCCTGATTATGACCGTCACGGCATTGTTACACCTGATGGTCTAATGAATCCAAATCACTTTTTAGCGGTTGCAATTGACTACTTACTAAATAACCGTGAATGGTCAAAAGATGTTGCAATTGGTAAAACGCTCGTATCTAGCGGCATGATTGATAAAGTGGTTGCACGTAATAACCGTGAAGTAAAAGAAGTACCAGTAGGCTTTAAATGGTTTGTTGAAGGCTTAAGCAAGGGGACACTTGCTTTTGGTGGTGAAGAAAGTGCAGGGGCGTCATTCTTGCGCTTCGATGGTACGGTGTGGAACACCGACAAAGACGGTTTTATCTTAGGTTTACTAGCGGCTGAGATATTAGCAGTAACGGGTAAAACACCTTCACAGCTATATAAAGAACTTGAGCAAGAGTTTGGTGCACCTATCTATAAACGTATTGATGCCCCAGCTAATGCACAGCAGAAAGCGCGTCTAAAAGCGTTATCAGCAGATGATGTAATTGCCAGTACCTTAGCGGGTGATGCTATTAAACAAAAACTAACTCATGCACCTGGCAATAATGCTGCTATTGGTGGTTTAAAGGTTGTTACCGAAAATGGTTGGTTTGCAGCTCGTCCATCAGGCACAGAAGATATCTATAAAATTTACCTAGAATCATTCAAAGGTGAAGAACATCTAGCTTTACTAGAAAAAGAAGCGAAAAAACTGGTTGATTCAGTAATTAGCTAATTTCATTTTTATCTTTTAAAACGGCTGAGATTCTCAGCCGTTTTTGTATTCTACTCTCACGTATTTTTAGGATAGGACAATGAGCTATTCAATTCCTTCATATCTTGACGAATTAAAAAGCAATGGCGACTTTTTAACCTTAACCCGTAACAATGAATTTTCACTTGAGCCTTGTGCATTCACCCTTGAAAATGGCACTGCTGTGACAGTTCATGATACGGGCATCATTGAATTTCAACCAAATCAGCAAACAAACAAAGATATTGTTCTTTCAAGTGCGATACATGGCAACGAAACGGCGCCAATTGAAATTTGTGACCAATTAATTAGAGCAATTATTAAAGAAGAACTGCCGCTTAAGCAGCGTGTACTGTTTATTTTTGGTAATCCAAAGTCGATTAATATCGGTAAGCGCTTTGTAGATGAAAACCTAAACCGCCTGTTTAACGGTCACCATACTGTAGAAGGTATTGCTTCAAACCCTGAGCGAGTTCGTGCAAAGCAGCTTGAGGATGTTGTTTCTGATTTTTTCCAAAGAGGCAACCACAACAGTGAGCGTTTTCATTATGACCTTCATACTGCAATTCGTGGCTCTAAAAATGAAAAGTTTGCTGTATACCCATTCTTACATGGAAAACCGTGGAAAAAATCACAGCTGCAATTTTTACTCAGCTGTGGTGTAAACACAGTATTAATGATGAAATCAGCGGCAACAACGTTTAGTTACTACTCGTCGTTTGTACATGGTGCTGATTCATTTACGGTAGAGCTTGGTCAAGTAAAGCCATTTGGTGAAAACGACATGAGCCGATTCGAGAAAACCAAACAAACTTTAACTGCATTAATTAGTCAAGAAAAGGTGGATTATAAAGAATTTAATGCAGGTGATTTTGAGTTGTTTTCAGTTTATAGAACAATAAACCGTACGTGTGAAGACTTTAGCTTCCCATTTGCTGATGATGTAGAAAACTTCACCGGTTTTGCAAAGGGTGAATTATTGGCAATTGATGGTCAGACCAGATATGAAGCGGAGGTAGAGGGTGAAGCTATTATCTTCCCAAACGCTGATGTAGCCTTAGGTCAGCGTGCTTTGCTTACCGTTATCCCAATGCAAGTTGATAGCAACTTTATTTAAAATCTCTGCATTAACACCCATCTATATTAAGTTAACTATATGACTATAAAGAGTTTATTTTGTTGTATAGTTAACTTTCCATGCGTTTTTAGCCATTTCTCATCTATTCGTCTATGATTAGTTGAATAACAACTTACGTTAACGTAAAGTGACGGCAGTTTAATTTAATTAGATTGAATATTGCGCAAACTTTATCCTTACAGCAAATGCTGATAATAAACACAAATAAGGGCAGTGGCGTAGGTTTCTGACAACGAAAGAAGGTAGGTTATGAGTAATCCAAATAACGTATCGCTAAACATTAATCATGATCTGTCATTTATTGATGGTCACGCATTAACGATCCCTACATTAAGTATTCTTAATGAGGAAGGCGACATTCATGAAGGTGCCACCGCACCCGATATCGACAAAGCAACCGCAATCCGTTTATACGAGACAATGCGTTTTATTCGAGCACTTGATGAACGTATGCAAGCAGCACAGCGTCAGGGTCGTGTAAGCTTTTATATGCAATGTTTAGGTGAAGAAGCGGCTGTAACCGCATCAGCAGCAGCGCTTGACCAAAACGATATGATCATGGCCCAATACCGTGAACAAGCCGCTTTGCGATACCGAGG
Source organism: Pseudoalteromonas sp. OFAV1 (assembly GCF_021532595.1). Classification (NCBI taxonomy): domain Bacteria; kingdom Pseudomonadati; phylum Pseudomonadota; class Gammaproteobacteria; order Alteromonadales; family Pseudoalteromonadaceae; genus Pseudoalteromonas; species Pseudoalteromonas sp. OFAV1. Next base: position 157,769 of record NZ_JAKGBG010000004.1, on the reverse strand, counting down.
TTTTACACTTGACCAATTCATGAACCAAATGTTTTCAAACGAAAAAGATTTGGGTAAAGGTCGCCAAATGCCAATTCATTATGGCTCACGCGAACTTAACTACATGACAATTTCATCACCACTTGGTACGCAAATTCCGCAAGCAACAGGTTATGCGTATGGTCAAAAAGTTCGCCATATTGACCAACAAACAGGTGAGTTAAACAGCACAATTGATAACATCACCATTTGTTATTTTGGTGAGGGTGCAGCCTCAGAAGGTGATTTTCATGCGGGCTTGAATATGGCTGCTGTTCACCAAGCGCCAGTTATCTTTTTTGCTCGTAATAATGGCTATGCGATTTCAACCCCTGCTGATGAGCAATTTAAAGGGGATGGTATTGCTTCTCGTGGTGTCGGTTATGGTATTAAAACAATCCGTGTTGATGGTGCTGATGCCCTTGCAGTTTATGCTGCAACTAAAAAAGCACGTGAAATTGCCACTAAACATGGTGAGCCAGTTTTAATTGAATCAATCGCTTATCGTTTAGGGGCTCATTCAACGAGTGACGACCCAAGCGGCTACCGCAGCAAAGACGAAGAAGCTAAACACAAAGGCTGTCCAATCGAACGTTTCCGTAACTGGTTACTAAAACAAGGTTGGTTAGACGAAGCGCAAGACGCAAAAGACAAAGAAACAATTCGTGAAGAAATTTTAGCAGCGCTTAAGCGTGCTGAAAAAGTAGCAAAACCAGCATTAGAAGATCTCATTTCTGATGTTTATGATAAGCCAATCCCATCACTGCAAAAACAATACGAACAATTAAAAGAGCACATTTTGCAGCATCCTGATGCTTATCCAACAACTGCTGGGAGATTAAAGTAATGGCTAAAATGAACATGCTTCATGCAATTAACTCTGCCCTTGATATCACCATGGCAGAGCATCCAAATGCATGTATTTTTGGTGAAGACGTTGGTTATTTTGGTGGTGTATTCCGTGCAACATCGGGCTTACAAGAAAAATATGGTAAGCACCGTGTGTTTAATACACCGTTAACTGAGCAAGGTATTTTAGGTTTTGCTAATGGTTTAGCGGCGTTTGGTGCACCTGCTTTAGCTGAAATTCAATTTGCAGATTATATTTTCCCTGCATTTGACCAAATCGTGAATGAATCAGCTAAATTCCGTTACCGCAGTGGTAATGAATTTAATGTAGGCAATCTAACAATTCGTACTCCTTATGGCGGTGGTATCGCAGGTGGTTTATATCACTCACAATCACCAGAAGCCTATTTTGCTCATACACCGGGTTTGAAGTTAGTTGTGCCACGTAATCCTTATCAAGCAAAAGGCTTACTTCGTGCATCAATTAAAGATGATAACCCTGTTATTTTCTTTGAGCCAAAACGTTTATACCGTGCATCAACGGGCGAAGTACCAGAAGAAGATTACAGCATCGAACTTGGCAAAGCTGAAGTTGTGCAAGAAGGCACTGATGTCACTTTGCTTGCTTGGGGCGCACAGATGGAAATCGTTGAAGATGCGGCTAAAAAAGCAGCTGAACAAGGTATTAGTTGTGAAGTTATCGACTTACGTACTATTTTACCTTGGGATGTTGAGACAATCGCTAAATCAGTGACTAAAACAGGTCGTTTAGTCGTTAGCCACGAAGCACCAATCACTAATGGTTTTGGGGCTGAAATCGTTGCAACAATTCAACAAGAGTGTTTCTTACACCTTGAGTCGCCAATTGCTCGCGTGTGTGGCCTAGATACGCCATACCCATTAGCACTTGAAAAAGAATATGTGCCGGATGCACTTAAAGTGCTTGCTGCGATTAAGCAATCAGTTGAGTTTTAGGAGTCAGTATGTCTAAAGATTTTATCTTGCCAGATATCGGCGAAGGCATCGTAGAGTGTGAAATTGTAGAGTGGTTAGTTGCAGAGGGCGATGCTGTAAAAGAAGACCAGCCTATTTGTGATGTGATGACCGACAAAGCGCTTGTGCAAATTCCAGCTGTCCATGATGGTGTGATCAGCAAGCTATATTATGCCAAAGGTGATATTGCGAAAGTCCATGCGCCATTATTTGCAATGGATGTTGATGGCGAAGCACCAACACAAAGCGAAGAAGCTCAAGCTCCTGCGGCTACTGAAGCACCATCTGAGACTGGTGAGCACTTAGAAGATTTCATTTTGCCAGATATCGGTGAAGGTATCGTTGAGTGTGAAATTGTTGAGTGGTTAGTGAGTGAAGGCGATGAAATCGTTGAAGACCAAGCTGTGTGTGATGTAATGACAGACAAAGCATTGGTGCAAATTCCGGCTAAATACACAGGTAAAGTGAAAAAGCTTTATTACCAAAAAGGTGATATTGCAGCGGTTCATAGCCCATTATTTCAAATGAGCATTGCGGGCCAAAGCGCAGAGCCTGATGTAAGCTCTGCGGTAGTTAAAGCACAAACAAATGCAGTGACTAAATCTGCAGAAAAGCCAGCACCTGCATCTAGCGCAACTAAACAACTTAACAAAAAAGCAGTTGCTTCACCTGCTGTTCGTCGTAAAGCCCGCGAACTAGATGTTGATTTAACGCAAGTACCAGGCTCTGGTAAAAATGGCCGGATTTACAAACAAGATATCGAAGATTTCTTAAACGAAACACCAAGCCAAGAAACACAACAACAAGCTGCGCCAAAAGCGGCAGAACCAGCGGCAACTGTAACAGCAGTGTCTGGTGGCAGTCGCGTAGAGCCTATTAAAGGCATTAAAGCGGCAATGGCTAAGCAAATGGTTGCTTCAGTTTCGACAATTCCTCACTTTACTTTCTGTGATGAAATTGACCTAACTAAACTAATTACAATGCGCAGTGAGCTTAAAGAGCAGTATAAGCAACAGGGCGTTAAGCTCACTATGATGCCGTTCTTTATCAAAGCACTGTCGTTAGCGATTAAGCAATTCCCAGTACTAAACTCGCAAGTAAATGATGATTGCAGTGAGCTAACTTACTTTGATGATCATAACATCGGTATGGCGGTTGATTCTAAGATTGGTTTACTAGTACCAAACATTAAATCATGCCAGTCAAAGAGCATTGTAGATGTTGCAAATGAGGTTACTCGTTTAACTGAAGCAGCACGTGATGGTCGTGTTTCACCAGATGATTTGAAAGGCGGCACTATTAGCATTTCTAACATCGGTGCGATTGGCGGCACAATTGCAACCCCGATCATCAATAAACCTGAAGTAGCGATTGTTGCTTTAGGTAAACTGCAGCATTTACCTCGTTTTGATGCACAAGGTAATGTAATTTCAGCTGCTATTATGCAAGTAAGTTGGTCTGGCGACCACCGCGTGATTGATGGCGGAACGATTGCCCGCTTCAACAATTTGTGGAAGTCATACTTAGAAGATCCTGCAAAAATGATGATGGCGATGAGCTAACATTAATAAGCATTAAAAAACCAGCCTCGGCTGGTTTTTTATTATCTAAAGCAAAAATTATATTCCGTAAAAGTACAAGCCATAACCGAATAACAGTGCCGGTATTGTTGAATACACAGTTGCCATTAACGCTGCTTTTGGTGCTAATGCGATTGCTGGGAATAGGGCGTCGCCATCATTCGAAATTGCATTTGCTGCCATAGCGCTAAATGGAATAATACCTTGAATATAGAGTGTCATTACGACAATTTGCGGCCCACAACCAGGTAATAAACCAATGGCTACAGCCACCAGCGGTGCTAAATATGCGTAGTCAGAAAACCATACGCTCAAATTTATACCAGCCAGATTAACTAAAATTTCAAAAAGCATAAAACTGGCGACAACCCAGGCCGTAACAAAGTGGGTGTCCATTAAAACCTTTGTTAGTTTTGAAGGTGGCGTACAAGGAGCCTCTTCACTGGTTACTTGTTTATAACTGCTGCCTTTAGATGAAAGTGCCCATACAACTACAGTGAATAACGCCATAATCGAGCCAAATAGGGTGATACCTTGATTAACGCTATCACCGAATACGCTAAGGTCGGTATTGGTGGCGATAACAAAGGCAACTATCAAGCTTGGTACTAGGGCCAATTTCCAAACAGGGCGGCTAAATTTCAAAGCGCTTGGTTGGCACTGCGGCGGTTCTGTGTATTCGCTTGCCTCATCAGGTTGAAATTTATCAGCTTTATGAAATGTATTAACTAACTGACCGCTAATAACGCCCACAGCAACACCGATTAACATCATTAATAAACCATCAAGAGGGCGAGTGGCTAATAGCAAAAAAGCAGCATCCCCCATGGTTGCGGTTAAGACTGCAACAACAGAACCAAAACTAGCTTGTTTTTTGGTAAATTGGGTTACCACAATAATGGCACCCCCACAGCCAGGTAAAGCACCTAAGATTGAAGCAAAACTCACTTCTAGAATGCCTGATTTAGCACGTAAATAGCTAAGCTGTAACTGAGGAAGGCGATCAATAAGGTAGTAATAGATTAATAAGGTGGCTGCAACAAATACTGATACTTGAAAAAAAGCATCACTTAAAGCTTGAAGGGTAAATTCACGCGTTGTTGGTACTACTAATGCGACAAGCAAAAGAAGGGGTAAAAACAAGCGTTTATTATCCGTAATATAACACCTCACTTTTTTAGGAATGAAACTCGATGTTTGTGATAATGAGAGCATACAGTGCAACCTAAAAATTAATCAGGTTACACTGTAAATTAGATTTTAATGAAAATCAATCTCATTTGCATCTATTGGCGTTGGAACTCTGAAGTAGCATTCCATTTAGGCCATTCTTTACGCTCAGAGATATCAAAACCTACTTGATAGAATAACTGAAGATCCTGAACGGCACCTGATAAATCCCATTCATCACGGTAACGATCACATGGCTGATGGTAACAACCACGAAGCACTAAACTCATACGCTTACGGTAATTTGCTGTTTCTTCATCAAGGGCTTCACTACCGCCACCGGCATACATTGCTGGTACACCCATGTTTGCAAATGCAAAGTGATCAGAGCGATAGTAACCACCTGAAGACGGTTTAGGGTCGCCAGATACTGTACGGCCTTGTGCTTTTGCAGCTGTTTCTAGCAGACTATCCATTTCTGATTTGCCAATACCAACAACACTGATATCTTTCACTTTACCTAATAAGTTCAAGCTATCCATATTGATGTTTGCAACAGTTTGAGAAGCTGGGATCACAGGGTTTGCAGCATAATATTTAGAGCCAAGTAAACCTTGCTCTTCAGCCGTGACAGCTAAGAATGTCATTGAGCGGCTAGGGTGCTCTGGTAAACTTGCAAACGCTTCTGCCACTTCAATTAAACCTGCAGTGCCTGTCGCATTATCGTGGGCACCATTATAGATTTGGTCGCCTTTACGGGTTTTATCTGTACCAAGGTGGTCCCAATGAGCAGAATAAATGATGTGCTCATCTGGCTTTTCGCTACCCGGTAAAGTCGCGATAAAGTTATACGAAATTGACTTTTTAATCGTATTGTTTACTTCAACGCTGGCTGTTAGGTCGCCCATATCAACATGGTAAGCACCTTTTGCAGCATTTGCTTTCATGGTGTCGAAATCTAAACCGGCTTTCGAGAATAACTCTTTAGCAACGTCTGTGGTTACCCAGCCTTCAACAGCAACACGATCCATGTTGTTGTTTTCTTTTTGGAAACCAAACTGTTCGCCGCTCCAAGAGTTTTCAACAACAGACCAAGGGTAAGAAGCTGGTGCTGTTTCGTGAATGATAATTGCACCTGCTGCACCTTGACGGCTCGCTTCTTCGTATTTGTATGTCCAACGACCATAGTAGGTCATGGCATCACCGGTGAATAAATCAGGGTTTTTAGTCGCAAAACCAGGATCGTTTACCAGCATGACAACTGTTTTGCCTTTTACGTCCAGGCCTTCGTAGTCGTTCCAGTTGTATTCAGGTGCATTGACACCATAACCAACAAACACAAGTTCTGAGTCTTTAATACTTTCTTTTGCACTTATGCGGCTACTGCCCATAACCATGTCTTTTTTGTATTGGTAATCTTTGCCACCAATAGTCAGTACCATGTTTGAATCTGCTTCAAGTGAAACAAGCGGTACTTCTTGTAAGAAACTATCGCCGTTACCCGGCTCAAAACCTAATGCTTTGAATTGTTCAGTTAAATAGGCAAGGGTAAGTTCTTCACCTTTTGATGATGGTGCACGGCCGCCAAACTCATCTGATGCCAACACTTTAATATGCTCAGCTAATTGCTCTGAGTTAATGCTTTGATAGGCTTTTTCTACATCATTTGAAGTGATACTTGTTGAAGCACAGCCTGCAATGATAGCACTTGCAAGGAGTGTCACTGGAAAATAGCGTTTCATAATAGCTCTTTTTTTGTTTTATGGTGGCATTAGTATATGAGGTTCTATTAATGAGAACCAGTTTTTGCGGTAAACTAGTCACAATACATCAAGAAGTTAATATATTACGCAATGAAACGATTTACCGCACCCGAGCAGTGGTCTACACAATACTTAACAACCGGTGCCTTTGCTGATTTAGCAACACTATTTAATATAGATAAGCTATCAGATTGGCCTTCATGTCACTGGTTTAGTCAGTATCTGAATGCACAAACATCACAAGGCACCGCTATTAGTTTTGTTGAAGATGAAAAATTTGCTGACGAAACTCGCTATTACGAACAAATTATCTTTGAAACTGGGCAAGTACCAACAAGACAAAAAAATTGGCACGACCTTTTTGGCGGATTTATTTGGTGTTTATTCCCAAAAACCAAAGCGCTGATCAATCATCAACATATAGAAGAAATTAAACTACACGGTCTAAAAGAGCGGAGCAAACATAGAAACGCACTGACTTTATTTGATGAATGTGGTGTCGTGCTTGCAATTACAGAACAAAGTTGGCAACAGCTGTTACGCGACCACCAATGGCAAGAGGCGTTTGTTGAGCAGCGACAACAATGGGGGAAAAGTATTAGGCCATATATGTTTGGTCACGCTAATTACGAAATGCTCACTCAGCCTTATATAGGCCTAACAGGTAAGGCTTTGTTTGTTGTTGTTCCTGATGACATATTTTGTAAAGATTTAAGCGAGCAATATGCGTATCTAGATCAACGTCTTTATGAGATGATAAAAAATGATGATTGCTTGCGGGACAATAAAAATTTATCGCCGCTGCCATTGTTAGGTGTGCCGGGTTGGTGGACTGACAATGAAAATCCAGATTTTTATAGTAATACCGATTACTTTAGACCGAAACGAAGGAAACGCACATGATTGAAGTCGCAGGGCTTAAGAAAAAGTTTAAGCTAACGAAAGATCATAAAAAAAATAAAACGGACAATATAGATCCCCGTGAAGATAAAGAGTTTTTTCATTCTGTAAGAGACGTTAGCTTTCAATGTAATAAGGGCGAAGTGTTAGGGTTGTTAGGTCCAAATGGTGCTGGCAAAACGACCACTTTAAGAATGATTTCAACAGCTTTAAAACCAGATGAAGGTAGTATTACTATCTCTGGGCACGATATTGTTAAAAAGCCATTAGTTGGCCGTAAATCAATTGGATTTCTGTCTGGCAGTACTGGCTTATACGGACGTTTGACGGTTAAAGAAAACATAGAATATTTTGCCCGTTTACATGGCATGAGTAAAAAAGCGGTCGCTGCTCGTTGTGATGAGCTATTCACCTTGCTTGATATGCACAACTTTATTGATAAACGCGCCGAAAACCTTTCAACGGGTATGAAACAAAAAGCTAATATTGCTCGCGCTGTTGTTCATCACCCTGACGTGGTTATTCTTGATGAGCCAACGACTGGCTTAGACATTATGACTACGCAAACTGTTATTAACTTTATTCGTCGCCTTAAAGAGCAGGGTACACCGGTTATTTTCTCAACTCACCACTTAGATGAAGTAGCGTTACTTTGCGATCGGGTTGCGGTAATTAATCAAGGTATTAGCTGTTTTGATGGCACCTTAGATGAGTTTAAACAAACGGGTAAAAGCGAAGAGCTAAACCAAGCGTTTATGAATATTTTAACGGAGAGCCGTGATGTTTGAAGTATTTAAAAAGGAATTAAAAGAGCTGCTACGTGACCGTAAAACCTTGATATTCGTCGTTGCTCTTCCGGTTGCTATATTCCCACTGTTATTTGCTGTTATGGCATTTATTAGCTCGCAAGCGGCACTTGAGGCCGAGCAAGAAGTGCACACCTACGCAATTATTAATGGTAACTACGCGCAAGAGTTTACAGATAAGGTGTTTTACCACAAAAGCTTTACTTTATATAAAGGCGACGAAACCTTTAATAGCGTAGAAGACCTCACTAATGCGGTAAAAGCAGGCACCATCGATATGGGTATCTATTTACCGTCAGACGCAAAGCAAACACTAGATGATGCCAAGCAAAGCGAATGGCAAGTTGTATATAACGACGCTAAGGCAATAAACTTTTTGTTTGACCGCGTTAAAGAGCTTGCAAAAGAGTATGGTGATAAACTGCGCACGACAAAACTGTTAAGCTTTGGCGTATCTGAGCAGCAACAAGCTGCCATTATCGAGCCTATCAAAGTTGTAAAGGTTGATACCGCAGATAAACGTGAAAATCTGGGTGAGAAAATAGGTGGGTTTATTCCTTATCTACTTATTCCTCTGGTATTGATGGGCGCAACGTATCCTGCGATTGATTTAGGTGCTGGTGAAAAAGAACGTGGAACGTTAGAAACTCTGCTACTAACACCAATAACACGCACTCAATTGGTACTTGGTAAGTTTATTACTTTATTAGCGTCATCGATTGCAACAACGACAATTACTGTATTGAGTATGGGAATATGGATCGCGGTTGCAATTGCGTTTGTTGATTTAGCTGTTGTTAAAAACGCATTTAGCTCTTTAACGGTATTAGATTTAGGGCTGATTTTTGTGTTGTTATTGCCTATAGCTGCAATCTTCTCATCATTAGCGCTGGCTATTTCTATTTATGCGCGAACCTTTAAAGAAGCACAAAACTACATGGCACCACTAAGCATGGGTGTCATTTTTCCAATTATGGTTGCTTTAATGCCGAATGTTGAACTGACGAGCAAAACCGCTTTTATTCCAGTGACAAACGTTGCGTTGGCAATAAAAGAAATCATTAAAGGCACAGTTGATTACACATTAGTGGGGTTAATTTTCTTAGCGACAGTCATTGTGGCAGGTGCATTACTCGCGTTTTGTGTTAAATGGTTTAATAAAGAGGATGTACTGTTCCGCTAGTCAAAATTCTGGCTAATAAAAGAGCACCGCAGCGGTGCTTTTTTTGTCTGTGTGAAAGTAAAAATACGTCTTAGTGGTTTTGTTTTTTATTTACGATCAATCTTTATTATTATGATTTTGACCTATACTGAAGGAAGACTCGCATAATAGGCAATTGATTAAATGGACTATGTACAGCCGGGACGTATTTTTAGTCGCCATAAAATCCCCATTATTACCTTGTTTGTGTTAGTAATCGCGGCAGGCTTAATCACAGTACAATACGAATACTCGCTGCGTGAACAATTATTTGAACGTACTCAAATAAAGATGCAAAGAGAACTGACTGATAAAGAAGCTGCTTTACGCTCTGTATTTAGAGAAAATATTTCTGCACTTAACTTTCTAGATGCAACCCCACCTATCATGGCCATTATGCGCGCCACTAATGAGCAACAAATAGATCCTGTACTTGGAACACCTATTTCAGCATGGAAAGACAGGTTAGCAAAAATTTTCAGTGGTTTTATGACTACAGATAAGAATATAGCCCAAGCAAGGTATATTTACATTGCAGATAACGGTAAAGAAGTTGTAAGAGTCGATAATATAGATGGTCAAGTTATTCGTGTGGCAGAGGATAAGCTACAACATAAAGGCAACAGAGAATACATGACCATCACCTCACAATTAGCAAATGGCTTTGTATATATTTCGCCAATTAATTACAACCGAGAAAACGGCCAAATTCAGCGACCCTATGTGACTAGTTACAGGGTTTCTAAACTGGTTCAAGATGCCAATGGAAGCCCATTTGCGGTACTGATCATAAACTACTTTGCAGACAATCTTTTACGTGAGCTTACAGCTGATACTGATAAGCAGTTTAATGTGTACTTGCTTAATGCTAACCAGCAATATTTGTATCACCCAGATGAAACATACCGGTTTAGTTTTGAGTTAGGGAGCGATAAATCATGGTCTAAGGATTTTTCTGCAAATCAAAACATAAACACAGTCGATTTTTTTGATGCTTTTTATTTACATAAGCAACTTTACTTAAAGCAAACTGTGGAATTTAAAAACGGTATAAAAATGGCACCATTAACGATTGCGGTGTCAGTTGATACAGATAACTTATTAAAAAAATTAGAGCAAAAGCGAAACAAATTTATCTTTCTAATCTGTTTAGCACTTATATGCGTTATAGCTGTATTTATTATCTATCAGCGCAACATTAACAGAAAGCTAGAATTAAATTTTTTGAAAGAAAAAAACAGCAAGATTATCGAAAGTTCTTCAGATTCAATTTTCATGATTATGCCTAATGGGATCATTTGCTATGCAAATAAAACAGCAAAAACTTTCTTTGGCATTGAGCAAAACAAAACTGAATTTGAGCAGCTATTCAATTTTAACGATGAAGATTTTTTAGGTGTCAAACATGCTATAAAATCAGATAAGCCTTGTTCATTTGAGGCTATTCATATTGATCAAAATAAAACGCATTATTTTTCTATTACTCTCGCGACGATATATGACGCAGCGAATCAACAAACTCAGTTAGCAGCAATTGCTAGGAATATTGATACGCTAAAAAACGCGCAGCATCAGCTTGAAAAGTTAAATGACACTTTAGAAGAAGAAGTTAAAAAACGTACCGCTGAGCTTGAGTCTGCAACCGAGCAAGCTTTGGCAGCCAGTAAAGCTAAAAGTGAATTTGTCGCTAATATCTCCCATGAAATTCGCACCCCTATGAATGGGGTATTGGGGATGCTAGAAATGCTTGAAGAGCAACCCCTAACAAAGCAACAGTTACAGTATTTACATTATGCAAATGCAAGTGCCAACTCGTTGATGACTTTAATAAACGATATTTTAGATTTTTCTAAGATTGAAGCAGGAAAGTTAGATTTAGATTTTCATGAGTTTGATGTTGTGGCGGTATGTAGTGATTTAATCACCTCAATGGCAATGCAGGGGCATAAAAAGGGCCTCGAAGTGTTACTGGATACTTGTGATGTAAAACATCGAACTGTAATAGGTGATAGTCATCGTTTAAAACAGATATTAAATAACTTATTAAGCAATGCGTTTAAATTTACGCACAAAGGTCATGTGCTTTTATCGGTGGCTGAACAACATATTGATGAACACACTGTACAATTGACGTTTGCAGTAATTGATACAGGAATTGGTATATCAGAGCAAAATCAAAGCAAGCTATTTGAAGTATTTACCCAAGAAGATTCAAGCACAACACGGCATTATGGTGGAAGTGGACTTGGATTATCGATCAGTCGGCGCCTCGCGCAGATGATGGGTGGAGATATAGTTGTTAAAAGTCAAAAAGATGCAGGCAGTTGTTTTACAGCGACAATTTCAGTTGAAATTGTGCAGCAAGAAAAGCCATTAAATAAACCAATGGCATTATTGGCCGAAAAAAGAATTGGCTTAGCAGTAAGTTATGAAGTTTTAGCGCAGAATATTGAGAAAAAGCTGCAAAGTATATGTTTTCCGACTTATAAAAGTTTACAAAAAATAATGTCTTTTAGTAGCAATGAACTTACTAGCTTTGACTTAATCATTATTGATCACAAACATGCAGAAATTGATAGCGTTATCAGCTATGCAAAACATAATAATGATAAATATTTAATGGTTTTGGGGATTTTATCCTCCATGTCTAAACGACAACAATTGCCAGATAATATTATCTTCATTGCTAAACCCGTGACTAAAGATGAGTTAGTTTACCGATTAGCATTACTTTATAAAGATTCAGATCATCTTATTGAACGTAAAAACCACGATGAAAAAGAGCGTATAGAGTTAGATTTATCAAACCGGTCAATTTTAATCGTGGATGACAACTTAATTAATATAGAAGTCAGTAAAGCAATATTACGAGATAGCCATATACATATTGAGTCTGCTAGTGATGGACTGGACGCTCTCGATGTGTTGAAAAATAACAAATCAGAATTTGATTTAATTTTAATGGATTGTCAGATGCCCAATCTCAATGGTTATGACTGTACAAAAGCGATCCGTCAGGGAAAAGCAGGACAGCAATACCAAGATGTTGTCATAATAGCCATGACGGCAAGCGCTATGGCAGGCGATAGAGAAAAGTGTTTAAGTGTTGGTATGAACGACTACATTACCAAGCCTATAAAACAAGCCACATTACGTAAAAAATTAGCAATGTGGCTTAAAAACTAGGCTGCATCTTGGCTATTATTAAGTCCGTGATTAGGTGTCAGTTTACTAATGTCTGCAGAGTGAATCACTTTTTGTGTTTCACTCCAGTGTAGTAATTCAATACGACCTGAACTGTTTTCAACTAATGCAGTGCAACTTTCTATCCAGTCGCCATCATTACAATACAAAATACCATCAACTACTTTAACGGCAGGGTGATGAATATGCCCGCAAATGATGCCATCGACAGCTTGTTTTTTTGCTTCATGGATGGCTGCTTTTTCAAATGCATCGATCGCTTCACGCGCTTTATGTACTCTAGCTTTTATCCAAGACGCTAAAGACCAATAATTACCACCAAATAAACGGCGAATACGATTAGTCCAACGATTTAGAAATAATAACAAGTCGTAGCCAGCATCGCCTGCAATACTGATTAATTTGTTGTATCGGGTTGCTGAGTCAAAATCATCACCGTGCAAAAGCAAAAACCGTTTGTTGGCCTTAGTGGTGTGTATATATTGTTTGTGTACTTCGATACCGAACAACGACTCATTGGCATAATGGCGAAAGGTTTCGTCATGATTACCGGGTATATAAATAACTCTGGTGCCTTCTTTCGCTTTTTGTTGAATAAGCGCTAACACATCGTAGTGACTTGGATGCCAGAAAAATTGTCGTTTCATTGACCATAAGTCAACAATATCACCAACCAAATACAGTACGTCGCATTCAATGGCATTTAAAAAGTCGAGTAAGTACTGCGCTTGGCAGTCTTTGTAACCTAAGTGAACGTCGGAGATCCAAACGGCAGGATAGTGGGTTTTACTACTGCAAGTGGTGTTATTCATGGCATTTACTCATGGTGTAATAAAGTAAATGCTAGGCAGAATCAATGACAGTAAAAAGACGCTTTAGCGAAACATCTATGACAATTAATAAAACAAAAAAACCGCCGAAGCGGTTTTTTGTTTATTAATAGCTAGCTAATTAGCCTTTAATTAAAGATGCAATTTCTGCAACTGCAGTATCTAAATCAAGCATTAACTTTTCACCGGTACGACGGTTTTTAAGTTCAACCTTGTTTTCGTCTAGGTTACGCTCGCCAATAACGAGTGTGAAAGGTACACCTAGAAGTTCCATATCGTTGAACATCACACCAGGGCGCTCTTTACGGTCATCAAACAACACGTCTAAACCCGCTTCTTTTAATCCTTTATAAAGGTTTTCAGCGATATCAGGGATACGGTGAGACTTATGCATGTTCATAGGTACAATCGCTAAATCAAACGGTGCGATTGGCTGTGGCCATTTAATACCGTATTGGTCGTTGTTTTGCTCAATAGCCGCAGCTACGATACGTGAAACACCAATACCATAACAACCCATGGTCATAATTTGGTTTTTGCCAGATTCACTCAGTACGCCAGCTTTCATAGCTTCTGAGTACTTAGTACCTAGCTGGAAGATATGACCTACTTCAATACCACGTTTGATTTGCAGTGAGCCTTGACCACATGGGCTTGGATCGCCTTCCACGATGTTACGAATATCAGCAACTTCGTAGTTTTCTACATCACGATCCCAGTTAATACCGCTGTAGTGTTCGCCGTCTTTGTTTGCACCCGCAACAAAGTCAGCAAGTACATTTGCAGAGCGGTCAACAATAATTGGCATCGTTAGGCCTACAGGGCCTAATGAACCCGGCTTTGCACCAATAGCTGCAACGATGTCTTCTTCTTTCGCCATTTCAAGTGGTGAGTCCACAAGTGGGTGTTTTTCAGCTTTTAATTCGTTTAATTCATGGTCGCCACGTAAAACAAGCGCAACTAAACCACGTTGTTCGTTTTCATCTGGCGCACCATATACGATTAATGTCTTCACGCCGCGATGAGGTTTAACACCGTAATGTTCTTTAAGCTCAGCGATGGTTTTTGCATCAGGCGTTGGGAACACTTTTAACTCTTTGCTTGCTGCTGGACGCTCTTCAGTCGGTGCTAATGCTTCTGCTTTTTCGATGTTTGCAGCGTAATCACTTGCATCACTAAAGGCAATTGCATCTTCACCAGATTCTGCAAGTACGTGGAACTCGTGCGATACGCTACCACCAATAGAACCTGTATCAGCGATAACAGGGCGGTAATCAAGACCAAGACGCTCAAAGATGTTGCAGTATGCTTTGTGCATTACTTGATATGTTTTTTCTAAACACTCATCACTTAAGTGGAAAGAGTAAGCATCTTTCATGGTGAATTCACGAGCACGCATTACACCAAAACGAGGGCGAACTTCGTCACGTACTTTGGTTTGCACTTGATATAAAGTAAGTGGTAATTGCTTATAAGAGCTTACTTCTTTACGCACAAAATCAGTGATCACTTCTTCGTGAGTTGGACCAAGAGCAAATGGGCGGTTGTGGCGGTCATTAATACGCAGTAATTCAGGACCAAATTGCTCCCAACGACCAGACTCTTCCCAAAGATCAGCAGGTTGGATAATTGGCATTAACATTTCGATAGCGCCAGCTTTATCCATTTCTTCACGTACAATGTTTTCTACTTTTTTAAGTACGCGTAAACCAGAGGGCAACCATGTATACAAACCCGACGCAACGCGGCGGATCATGCCTGCTCGTAGCATTAATTGATGAGAAACAATTTCTGCATCAGACGGAGTTTCTTTAAGTGTTGCGAGTATATATTGACTGGTACGCATCTCTATTCCAAGTAGTGTTAAAATTATTATCGTTTACTCAATACGTTTGAGTAGTAACAAGGCGCTCAGTTTACCAGTGGAATCACTGACACTAAAGCGCTATGTGTAAAAAAAGCTAGCATTTTTCAATGCTGATCACTGTATTGTGGTTATCTTTAACATGCCAACGAATATTAAAGTCATATAAGGTCATGCCGTAGCTTTGCTCTGAATCACGTTGCTTTTTGTATGCCGGGCGAGGATCTTGCTTTAATACATTGCTTATAAACGCTTTTAATTCAGGTTGTTCAGTTTGTTTTTCGATAAAGGCTAGGGCTTCATCGCTAAATTCGACACTCATATCGGTTTCTGGTCGGGTATCGGCAAAGCCTGCTGTGGCATCAGTCATCGCATCTGAGTAAGGTAAATAAGGCTTAATATCTAATATTGGTGTGCCATCGAGCAAATCGATACCTGACAGTAATAAGCTTAATTGACCATTTTTATATTCGATGCCCTCCAGTTTTACAGCACTCATGCCAATTGCGTTTGGGCGAAAAGTTGCGCGTGTTGCAAATACACCTTTACGCTCATTACCGCCAAGACGCGGGGGTCTTACCATTGCTGAGTAGCCTTTATCAGCGGTTTCGTGAAATCTGAATAATAACCAAATATGGCTGAATTCATCGAGGCCGCGAACAAACTCTTCGCGGTTAAAATCGCTGCTGAATACCAGCTTTGCTTTCGCTTCAGGAACCAAACGAGGTTGGCGCGGTATAGCAAATTTTTGTTTGTAAGGAGATTGAATGTGGCCGACGGCAGTTAATTGGTATTCGCTCATTGTGCATTGTCGTTAAGATAATCTGCCGACATTTTACATGCAAATGCAAAAAAAGGCAGTCGAGACTGCCTTTTAATAATTAGACCAATAGGTTTAAATTAGAACATGTATTGGAATGATACTGAGGCAACATCCATATCTGGGTCGATATCATCTTCTAATTCATAGCGCTCATATTCTAAACGTACTTGCATATTCGTAGTGAAAGCATACTCAATACCTGCACCATAAAATACATCACCACCATCAGTGTCGGCACTAATACTGCCAAGTTCACCTAAGTCTTGCTCAATTTCAGCATCCCATTCTAGCCAGCCACCTTTGGCATAGACAGAAAAACTTTCTGTAATCGGCGCTGCTAACCGTGCAGCCAGTGAAACACCGTCAATTTCAGCTTTAGAATCGATATCGCTTACTTCATCAAAGTTTTGGTATGCAAGTTCAAGGCTTAGGTATTTATTAAATTGCGTACCAATATATCCTTTTAGCATTTGTGAATCATCATCGAAGTCAGTGTCATTTTCGCTGTCTTCAAACTCAAAAGAATATTGACCGTAGCCGATACCGGTATAAATACGCGGAGAATCCATTTCGGTAATATCTGCATATGCAGCATTGTTAAAACCTAGTAGTGCTAAAGAAAGTGCAGACATTGAAATTGCTTTAATCATTTAATAGCTCCTTTAAAAAATAAAAAACGAATGTTTCGCGTCATTCACTAGGAGTATTGCAATGGCAATGCCAACGCAAAAATAAAGCCTAAAGTATTGTTTTTAGGCCTTATTAAGCGATTTTATGACCAGGTTGTTGAAACTGTAAACAGGCGTTCAGTTTGGCAGTCGTAACAATTTCAGGGTGCTCTGTAGAAGTTACTAGGTGCAGTTTTTAAATCAGTGTTGTTTTACGCTTTTTGCAAAAGGGTTTCTGTTTCTATTGCGATCTCTTTCATTTTTATCGCATAGTTTTCAATTTTCTTTTCTTCGTCAGTCACAGCGGTATAAGAAGGTACTTCGATTGGGTAACCTGCTTCATCCATCGCAATAAAACTAATAACACAATGATTGGTTTCAACTAGGTTTTGTGTTTTTGGGTCACCGCAGCGGACTTGAATAAAGATTTGCATGCTGGTTTTACCTGTGTGAGCAATACTGGCTTTCACTTCGACAATTTGGCCAACCAAAATAGGGCGCTGAAACTTTACACCCGCTACTGAAACAGTAACGCAGTAATGACCACTCCAACCTGCAGCACAGGCGTATCCTGCTTGGTCAATCCACTTCATTACCACACCACCATGAACCTTACCGCCAAAATTTACATCGGTAGGTTCAGCTAAAAAACGAAAGGTTACACTTGAAGACGGCATATTTTACTCACTTTTAATCACGACTAATATCAGTTCACCTTTAACGTCTTAATCTGTAAAGGTAAACAGACCTTAAGCATAGCCTAAAAAAGGGGCCGAAGCCCCTGCAATTTAGGATGAATTTTAATTAAATGAGTAACGTTAGTTATTACATATTTGGGTAGTTTGGTCCGCCAGCTCCCTCAGGTGTTACCCAAGTAATGTTTTGACTTGGGTCTTTTATGTCACAGGTTTTACAGTGCACACAGTTTTGCGAATTAATCACAAACTGTTTTTCACCTTCGACTTCTTGTATTTCGTATACGCCAGCAGGGCAGTAGCGTTGCGCTGGTTCATCAAATTGCACCAAATTCACTGTAATTGGAATCGAGTTATCTTTTAGCTTTAAATGGCATGGTTGCGATTCTTCATGATTGGTATTTGATAAAAACACCGATGAAAGTTTATCGAAGCTTAGTTTGCCATCTGCTTTTGGGTAGTCGATTTTTTCGGCCTGAACAGCAGTAACTAAGGTGGCATGATCTGGCATGTTATCTTCAAAGTTAAACGGTAAGCTGCCACCAAATAGGTTTTGGTCTAGAGTGTTATAAGCACCCCCTAAGAACTTACCCAATTTGTGCATAACAGGGCCAAAGTTACGCGATTGATAGAGCTCTTTATACGCCCAGCTTTGTTCAAAGGCCGTTTTATATTCTGCTAAATCGGTATTTTCTTTTCCGTCGCTAAGGGCTGCTACAATCACATCAGCAGCGACCATGCCTGATTTCATTGCTGTATGGTTACCTTTGATCTTCGCAAAGTTTAATGTGCCGGCATCACAACCAACAAGTAAACCACCCGGGAAGTGCATTTTTGGTAATGAGCGCAGGCCACCTTTGGCAATGGCTCTTGCACCATAGGCTATACGCTCACCGCCTTCTAATACAGATTTAAAGACAGGGTGATGCTTCATACGTTGGAATTCATCAAACGGGCTTAAATGTGGGTTTGAGTAGTTAAGGTCAACAATTAAGCCTACGACCACTTGGTTGTTGTCGCTGTGATACATAAACGCACCACCACTGGTATCGCCGGTTAATGGCCAGCCTGTGCCATGTACAACGGTGCCTTCTTTATGTTTACTCGGGTCGATTTGCCATATTTCTTTGAACCCTAAACCGTAATGCTGTGGTGACGCATCTTTATCAAGGGCAAAGTGTTTGATTAACTCTTTACCTAAATGACCCCTGCAGCCTTCAGCAAATACTGTGTATTTTGCTCTAAGCTCCATACCCGGCATATAACCGTCTTTTTCGTTGCCGTCTTTATCAAGGCCCATATCGCCAGTGATAATGCCTTTTACTGTCTCGTCTTCAATGATTAAAGAATGCGCACTAAAGCCTGGGAATATTTCTACCCCTAAGTTTTCAGCTTGTTCAGCTAAAAAGCGACATACATTACCCATAGAAACAATGTAATTGCCCTCGTTATGGAATGTTTTAGGGCTCGCAAAGTGGGGGATGCTGGTGGCTTTTTCACTGTTATTAAACCAGTAAATATCATCTTGCGTTACTTTTGTAGTAACCGGAGCGCCTAATGACTGCCAATCGGGTAGTAATTCATCGAGTGCTTTGGTTTCAAAAACGGCACCAGATAAAATGTGCGCGCCCACCTCAGAGCCTTTTTCTACCACACAGATCATTAATTCTTGTTGTTTTTCTTGTGCTTGTTGAGCCAATCTAATCGCAGTTGATAAACCTGCTGGGCCTGCGCCTACGATGACTACATCAAATTCCATGGTTTCGCGTTCGACCATATAAACCTCTTCTCGGTGACGGACCTGCTGTAAAGAACCTTATTTCATACTTGCAAATGAAACGTTACAGGCTGTGAATACTTTAAGGTTATTTTAGGTTGACGTTTACGTCAACAGGAAGTAGTCTGAATTCATAAAATAAATAAGTTGACGCGAAGGTCAACTTTGAGAACATACAATTGATGGAGTCACGATGAAAGTCCTCGTTCCAATTAAAAGAGTAATTGACTACAACGTCAAAGCACGCGTTAAAGCCGATAAAACGGATGTTGATCTAGCTAATGTAAAAATGGCGATGAACCCGTTTTGTGAAATTGCAATTGAAGAAGCTATTCGTTTAAAAGAAGCAGGGACGGCCACTGAGGTTGTTGCTGTGACTATTGGTAATAAATCATCTCAAGAGCAATTACGTACGGCCTTAGCACTCGGTGCCGATAAAGCCATTCATATTGAAACAGAAGAAAAGCTCGAGTCTTTACATGTTGCTAAATTACTGAGCAAGATTGTAGAGCAAGAATCACCTGAGCTAGTTATTTTAGGTAAGCAATCGATTGACTCTGACAACAATCAAACCGGTCAAATGCTTGCTGCTTTAACAGGTCGTGGCCAAGGTACCTTTGCATCTAAAGTAGATGTACAAGCGGGTACAGTTAATGTTACGCGTGAAGTGGACGGTGGTTTACAAACAGTCGCTCTTAAACTACCTGCTATCGTAACGACAGATTTACGTTTAAATGAACCACGTTACGCTTCATTGCCAAATATTATGAAGGCAAAACGTAAACCACTTGATGTAATTGCTGCTGATAGCTTAGGTGTAGACCTTACGCCTCGCGTGCAGCTGGTTGAAGTAAACGAGCCAGAAAAACGCAGTGGTGGCATTATCGTTGAAGATGTTGCGACATTGGTAGAAAAGTTAAAAACAGAAGCGAAGGTGATCTAAATGAAAACATTAGTGATAGCTGAACACGACAAAGGTGTTCTAAAGCCTGAAACCAATAAAACGATTACTGCTGCTGTAAAACTAGGTTTTGATGTAGATTTACTACTTGCAGGCGAAAACTTATCTGCAATGAGTGAGCAAGCAGCATCTATTGCAGGTGTTAGCAGCGTCCTGATTGCTGATGATGCCGCTTACGCACATCAGCTTGCTGAAAACCTAGCGGATCTGGTTTTATCTTTAGCAGATAACTATTCACACATTGTCGCGAGCGCTACAACAACGGGTAAAAACTTTATGCCACGTGTTGCAGCACTTTTAGATGTTGCGCAAATCTCTGAAATCATCGATGTGATTGATGCTGATACATTTAAACGTCCTATTTATGCAGGTAATGCGATTGCCACAGTTAAATCTCTGGATAGCAAAAAAGTAATCACTGTTCGTGCTAGTAGCTTTGATATTGCATCAGAGCAAGCACCGGTAGCTGTAACAAGCGTTACAGGTAAAGGCTCTGTTGGTTTGAGTGAGTTTGTATCAGAAGAACAAACTGAATCAGAACGCCCAGAGCTGACTGCTGCACCTGTGGTTATTTCTGGTGGTCGTGGTATGCAAAATGGTGAAAACTTTGCGTTATTGAATGGTATTGCTGACAAACTAGGCGCAGCAATTGGTGCTTCACGCGCTGCTGTTGATGCGGGTTTTGTGCCAAACGATATGCAGGTTGGTCAAACCGGTAAAATTGTTGCCCCAGACTTATATATTGCTGTAGGTATCAGTGGTGCGATTCAACACTTAGCGGGTATGAAAGACTCTAAAGTGATTGTTGCCATCAACAAAGACCCTGATGCGCCAATTTTCCAAGTCGCTGACTATGGTTTAGTTGCTGATTTATTTGATGTGTTACCTGAGCTTGAAAGCGCTCTGTAATTCATAACGATTCTGGTTGTTAAAAGCTGTTCACCTTTTAGGTGCGCAGCTTTTTTTATGATAATTTAAAAACACGAGCTGGAAAGGACGTTATACATAAACCGTTTTTCAATAAACCGATAGTTTAGAAGTTTTCATGCTTGCTTCATCTAACCTTTCGGATATTGGCTAAAGGGATTTTACATTCTAAAATTAAACTATAACTTCATAATCCAGAATCACATTTCAATGTTATTTTAAGGCAAGAACCATGTTCAAAAACCTTTTATTTTTATGTTTTTTATTCTGTCCTTTACTAGCCTTTGCTGGCAGCAGTTTTAGGTTATCTGATGGAGATCTTGTACTTAAAGATATGAGCAAAATCGAAGTTTTAGATAAATTAGGCACTCCCTTACTCAAAGACGTGCAAAGTTTAGGTATTGATACAGGCGGTAATATAAAGCCAGGTCAAAAGGTAGAAACTTGGTCTTATAAGCTTAAAGGCTCAATTGGCGGTGAGTATTTAGTATCTATCACCTTTGAAGGAGATAGAGTTGTCGATATTACATCTGTACAAAAGAAAAACTAAAAAGCCGCTCGAGAGCGGCTTTTTATTTGCTAGGCGATACTGATTAGTATGTCGCGCTGCCTTTAGTACGAGGGAAGGCGATAACGTCACGAACGTTGCCCATACCTGTTACATAAGCAACTAAACGCTCAAAACCTAGACCAAAACCAGAGTGAGGTACAGTACCGTATTTACGTAGATCACGGTACCAGCTGTAGTCTTCTTTGTTTAAGCCCATTTCTTCTAAGCGCTTATCTAATACATCTAGTCGTTCTTCACGTTGAGAACCACCGATGATTTCACCAATACCTGGTGCAACTACGTCCATCGCTGCCACTGTTTTGCCGTCTTCGTTTTGACGCATGTAGAACGCTTTGATATCACGTGGGTAGTTTTTGATAACTACAGGCGCGTTAAAGTGTTCTTCAGCAAGGTAACGTTCGTGCTCAGATTGTAAATCCACACCCCATTCAACAGGGAACTCAAACTTTTTACCACATGCTTTTAAAATTTCGATAGCATCAGTGTAATCAACTTGTGCGAAATCTTTAGTCACGAATTCTTCTAAACGAGAGATAGCTGTTTTCTCAACACGTTGTGCAAAGAATTCCATATCATCACGACGCTCAGTTAATACTGCTTTGAAAACATATTTAAGCATGTTTTCAGCAAGTTTCGCGATGTCTTCTAAATCTGCGAATGCAACTTCAGGTTCAACCATCCAAAACTCAGCTAAGTGACGAGATGTATTTGAGTTTTCAGCACGGAAAGTAGGGCCAAAAGTATAGATTTTTGACATTGCCGATGCGTATGTCTCACCATTCAACTGGCCAGATACAGTTAAGAACGCTTCTTTACCGAAGAAATCTTCACTGTAGTCAATCTCACCTTTATCTGTACGCGGTAAGTTTTCCATATCTAAAGTTGATACACGGAACATCTCACCAGCGCCTTCACAGTCACTTGCAGTGATGATAGGTGTGCTGATCCAGTAGAAACCTTGCTCGTGATAAAAACGGTGAATCGCTTGAGCTAAACAGTTACGTACGCGTGTTACCGCGCCCATAATGTTAGTACGAGGGCGAAGGTGTGCGTGTTCACGTAAATACTCAATGCTATGACGTTTAGCCGACATAGGGTAGGTGTCTGGATTCTCAACCCAACCTAATACTTCAACAGAGTTAGCTTGAATTTCGAAAGACTGACCTTGACCCGCTGAAGGCACAAGAATACCCGTGACAGATACTGAACAACCAGCAGTTAAACGTGTTACTTCATCATAATTATTGAGTGAATTAGGTACTACCGCTTGAATAGGATCAAAACACGAACCGTCATGAACGGCTAAAAATGAAATTCCTGCTTTTGAATCGCGGCGTGTACGGATCCAGCCTTTTACTGTTACTTGGCTGTCAACCGCAACCTTGCCTTCTAATAGCTCTGAAATCGCTAAATGGCTCATCTTCACTCCAATGATATAAGTTGCCTAATATAATAATGCTGTGCATTGCACTTGAATCGACTATCTTACCTTCGTAAATCAAATAAAAAAACTATTCAGACATACTCTTTACTAGTTTTTCTTCAATTGAACAAAATAACAGCGGTTTTTTGCGTAAAATTCGTGATAATTTAATTTCTCACTGCGCTAATTGGTTATTTTGTGGCATTATTAACAATTCTCAACAGGATAACTGTCCTTTAGTTTTTATTTTTTATTGTATTACAGGTGCTATGAAACAAGTTTTTATTCTTCGCGGCTTACCCGGCTCGGGTAAATCATATTATGCGCAAAGCCTAGCTGATGAGTTAGTTGCTGGTAACGAAAGTGAGTATGTCGTTTGCGCAACAGATGATTATTTTTATAACAGCGAAGGTGTGTATCAATTTGATAAATACAAGCTTCCTGAGTATCACAACTTAAACCTTGCGCGGTTTATTAATGCTTTAGCAGAAGAAATCCCATTGGTAATTGTTGATAACACCAATATTAAAAAGTGGGAGTTTATCGCCTACGCGCAAGCAGCTACAGCCCTTGGTTATCAAGTAAAAGAAGTGATTGTTGGTGAAATTAAAGATAAATCATTGCAGCATCTTTATGCTAAACGTTGTGAACACAATGTTCCTTTACGAACCATAAGTAAAATGGCGTATATGTTTGAATGGTAAAGTATGAATAAGAAAGGAAGCATTGGCTTCCTTTTTTAATGTCTTGTTTACTAGCGCGTGTTTGGCATTGATGCTGCGTTATCGCCTATTTATGTGGAACAACCACACTACATAGGCTCTGCCTTGCCTAAATACCAAACACACTGCTGCAAAATTAATCACAAAGGGTCAACACGCCCTAATACGCCTGTTGATCAATAGCTGCGAATATAGCATCACATAACTTAGTTAGGCATTGCAGATCACTTATATAAGGTGGCATTAGGTAGATAAGTTTACCGAATGGACGGATCCACACTCCTTGCTCTATAAAAAAGCGTTGAATTTTTGCTACATCAACATTACGTTTTAGCTCTACAACACCAATTGCACCTAGGGTACGAACATCTGCTACGTCATCAAGTTGTTTGCATTTAGCAAGCTGCTCTGTGAGTACATGGTTAATATGTGCTATTTGTTCTTGCCAAGGTTGTTCGAGCAGTAAATCAATACTGGCGCAGGCAGTTGCGCATGCTAATGGATTACCCATAAAAGTAGGGCCATGCATAAGCACTCCGGCTTCACCTTCACTAATACCAATAGCAACTTTGCTGGTGGTTAAGGTTGCAGAAAGTGTCATCATGCCACCCGTTAATGCTTTACCAATACACAAAATGTCTGGTTCTATGTCGGCGTGCTCAACAGCAAACAAGGTACCTGTGCGGCCAAAGCCTGTGGCGATTTCATCACAAATAAGTAAAACATCATACTTATCGCAAAGTATGCGTAGATGTTTTAAGTAATCGGGATGGTAAAAATTCATACCCCCAGCATTTTGCACAATGGGTTCAATTATAAATGCCGCAACGTGTTGGTGGTGAGCTGCAAAGTAGTTTTCTAGGTTTTCAGCCTCTGTAGAACTAAACTCACCGTTAAACTTAGCACTTGGAGCAGGAACAAAAACATGCTCAGGTAAAAAACCAGAGTACATACTGTGCATTGAATTTACAGGGTCGCAGACACTCATAGCAGCAAAGGTGTCACCATGATAGCCCTTAAGCGGCGTCATTAGTTTTTGTTTACCAGTATGTCCTTTACTCAGCCAGTATTGAAGAGCCATTTTTATTGCTACTTCAACACTGACAGAACCGCTGTCGGCTAAGAACACTTTTTCAAGTGAGGGTGGCGTCATACTAACGAGCTTTTTACACAGTTCAACAGCGGGCTGATGTGTTAGGCCACCGAACATAACATGGCTCATTTTGTTTAGTTGTGTGGCTATTGCTTCATTTAAAACCGGATGGCAATAACCATGAATAGCACTCCACCAAGATGCCATTCCGTCAATTAATACTTCACCCGTTTCTAAAAAAATGCGGTTAGCACGAGCATGACTTACCGGATAAACAGGCAAAGGATTAGTCATTGATGTATAAGGGTGCCAAATATGTTCGCGGTCAAAATTTAGATCGGTAGATTGTTTTTTGTTCATATGTAAACTTTAGTAGCCTCCTGTTCGTTGACAATGTTACGTCAACTCGTAGACTTAGCCAATCATACCGTCCCATTAATTTAAGAAAAGAGACTATTATGGAGCACGCTGTTGTCCGTCACGATTGGACCCACCAAGAAGTAAAAGCATTATTCGAAATGCCGTTCAATGATTTATTATTCAAAGCGGCCAGTGTTCATCGTGAAAACTTCAACCCAAATGAAGTACAAATTTCTACTTTATTATCGATTAAAACGGGTGCTTGCCCAGAAGACTGTAAATATTGTCCTCAGTCTGGTCATTATAAAACGGATTTAGAGCGTGAACGCCTAATGGAAGTTGAAAAAGTGGTAGAGCAAGCACGTGCAGCTAAAGAAAAGGGTGCAACGCGCTTTTGTATGGGGGCCGCTTGGTCTGATCCAAAAGATCGCGACATGCCATATATCGAGAAAATGGTAAAAGAAGTCAAAGAGTTAGGGCTTGAAACCTGTATGACCCTTGGCATGCTTGATAATGAAAAAGCCCATGCATTAAAAGACGCGGGTCTTGATTACTACAACCATAACCTTGATACATCACCAGAATATTATCAACAGATTATTACTACTCGTACTTACCAAGACCGATTAAACACCATAGATAACGTGCGTGATGCTGGCATGAAAGTGTGTTCAGGCGGTATTGTTGGTATGGGCGAGCAGGCAGCTGATCGTTTTGGTTTATTAATGCAATTAGCTAATTTGCCGCAACAGCCTGAAAGTGTGCCAATCAATATGTTGGTGAAGGTAAAAGGTACGCCACTTGAAGATGTTGAAGATTTAGATCATTTTGAGTTTATTCGTACCATTGCTGTAGCACGTATTATGATGCCAAAAAGCTATGTCCGTTTATCTGCTGGTCGCACGGCGATGAATGAACAAATGCAATCAATGTGTTTCTTTGCTGGTGCTAATTCAATTTTCTACGGTGATAAACTACTGACTACAGAAAACCCAGAAGCAGATGCTGACATGATGCTGATTAAAAAATTAGGCATGAACCCAGAAAGGCGTGAAGATTATTCTGATGAAGCAGTAGAGGCATCACTTTCATCAAAAGTTGCTGATAAAGCAACATCAGAACTATTTTACGAAGCGTAATATTTAAATGGCTTTTGATTTTATTGCCGAGCATCTTCTTAAGCGAGAAGCTGATGCATTACTGAGAAAGCGTCAGCTTGTTGAGCAAGCAAGCGGGCGCTATATAGAAGTTGCTGGTAAAAAGTATTTAAATTTTGCCAGTAATGACTACCTTGGCTTTGCTGATGATTTTATTGAAATACAAGCGCAGCAGCTAGGTAGCCACAGTTCTGCGCTAGTGAATGGTTATAATAAACCACAGCAACAGCTTGAACAGCGTTTATGCGAGTTATTAGGCTTTGAAAGCGCCATGTTATTTAATAGCGGATTTAGTGCTAATAGCAGTGTATTAAAAGCGTTGTTTCAAGATAAAAGCGTGGCGCAATCATCGGCAATCTTCCAAGATAAGCTTAATCATGCCAGCTTAATTGATGGCGGCCTTCATTCTTGTGCTGCTATGGTGCGGTTTAATCATAACGACCTTAAGCATTTAGAATCTCGGTTACAAAAATCAAAGGCAAAGCATAAGCTCATAGTAAGCGAGGGGGTATTTTCGATGGATGGCGATCAAGCCCCCATTGAAGCACTCTGTAAACTCGCTAAACAATACAATGCCTGGCTGATGATTGACGACGCCCATGGCTTTGGCGTATTGGGTGAGCAAGGTTTAGGCAGTTGTGAGGCAATCAAGCCTGATTTACTGATCATCACCTTTGGCAAGGCACTGGCAAGTAGTGGTGCTTGCCTGCTTGCATCAAAGCAAATGATTGATTACATGCTGCAGTTTAATCGTGAATACATTTATTCAACAGCAATGTCTCCGCTGATGGCTAGTTGTACTCTTGAACGACTCGAAAAGTTACTAAAAGCAGATAAGAGACGCTCTCAGCTTACAGATAATATTGCCTACTTTAGAGCGCTTGCCAAAGAGCATAACTTAGCATTAATGGAATCAACAACGGCTATTCAGCCTTTGGTATTGGGCGATGCAGAACACACGCTTGCCGTTGCTAATAAGCTTAAAGAAAAAGGCGTGTGGTTAACCGCTATTAGACCGCCCACGGTGCCTTTTAATACGGCACGACTTAGGGTAACCCTAAGTAGCGCGCATCAAGCTGACGATATAAAAAAACTGGTTGATTCGCTAGTGGAGTGTTTATGAGTGTTCAACTGCAAGTACCTTTAAGCTTTCAGGACAGTAATAAGCTAACAACACAAACTAAGTTCTCTAAAGCGGCTGCAAATTACGCGAGCCATGCTAATGTTCAAAAACAAGCGGCTGCGCACTTATTTAAAATGATGGCAAGTAAACATCAGCAGGGTACTTGCCTTGATCTAGGGGCTGGGCCTTTAGTTAACACGGCAATGCTTAAAACACATTTTGATACTGTATTGGCAATGGATTTAAGTCATTCCATGCTAAGCACAGAGCAAAACCCGCGTTGTTTAAAAGTATGTGCTGATATGGATAACCTACCGCTACAGCAAAACTCCCTTGATTGTGTGTTTAGTAATTTTGCAATGCAATGGTCTGCTGATTTAGAGGCACTACTTAAAAATCTTTTTTCCGCATTAAAAGCGGGCGGTAAGCTTTATTTAAGCTGCGTGGTAGATGGATCGCTCAAAGAGATCAAACAGGCTTTTGCTTGTTTAGACGAGCAAAACCATATTAATCAGTTTCATTGTGCTAGTCACATTATTGAGTATGCAAAATTGGCGGGGTTTAAACTGAATTTTGCAGCCGATAGATGTTATATAGACGCCTATAAGTCTCCCTTAGAAGCACTGCGCTCGATAAAAGCGATTGGTGCTACCTCATTGCAAACTAAGCAAAAGCGCCATGGGTTATTAACAAGGCAGGCACTTAATAGTGTTTGTAAGGCATACCCTCTGGTTGATGGGCATGCTAGAGTGAGCTATCAAGTTGTCCTTTTAGAACTAGAAAAATAGAATTAACTCAAAAATGAAAGAATTTTTTATTACAGGTACAGACACCGATGCCGGAAAAACCCATGTCACCAGTTTATTATTAAACTTACTAGCGCAACATAAACAGCGTGCGGTTGGTTTTAAACCCATTGCCGCAGGTGCAGAAGAAGCGTTTGGGCAACTAGTTAATGATGATGCATTAACCTTAATGGAAAGCTCATCAATTGGGGTTAAATATAACATTGTTAACCCCTTTACCTATGAGCCACCCATTGCACCACATATTGCTGCAGCCCAAGTAGGCGACAGGCTGACATTTGATAAGCTTGATGCTGCTTATGCGAACGTAAAAGCACTCAATACCGATTATATTCTTACAGAAGGTGCAGGTGGTTGGTGTTTACCTATCAACGAAACCGATTTACTCTGTGATTGGGTTAAATCACAAAATCTTAATGTAATTTTAGTGGTTGGCATGAAACTAGGTTGCCTAAATCACGCATTACTGACAGCAGCTCATTTTAAAGCGCTCGGTGTAAATTGTGTGGGTTGGATTGCAAATCATGTAGATCCAAATATGCGTGAACAAGACGCCAATTTAGAAACCTTAAAATCAGCATTACCTTTCCCGCTTTTAGCGATTAGTCCTTATACAGATGGCACCCCTAAATTAAAAATTTACAAAACCTTACTTGAAATTTTATCTATTAACCCATAATAATTGAGTTGTTACTTTTGACATACTCTGTCACAATTGGTTGCAATTAGTTCCTTGCAACCAATTGCATTAGCCCTAAACTAAGTTGGTAGTACGCCCAGATAATTTTATTAACTAACGATTTTTAACCATGTCGTTAGTTAATACAATTGGTATGTTTATTCTGAGGTTTTTATGAAGCGTGTATTTTTGTTTCTACTAACTAACTTAGCGGTAATGCTAGTGTTAGGTATTGTGTTGTCTATTGTGATGAGCGTACTGGGTATTAGCCATCGCAGTTTAGGCGGCATTTTAGTTATTTCAACCGTATTTGGTTTTGGTGGCTCGTTTATTTCGTTATTTATGTCGAAATGGATGGCAAAAAAATCAACCGGTGCACATGTTATTGAACAGCCTCGTTCTGAAACAGAGCAATGGTTAGTTTCTACGGTAGCAGCGCAAGCGAAAAAAGCAGGTATCGCGATGCCAGAAGTGGCTATTTACGATAGCCCTGAAATGAACGCATTTGCGACAGGCCCAAGTAAGAACAACTCGCTGGTGGCTGTGAGCACAGGTTTATTACACAACATGAACCAAGATCAAGCCGAGGCGGTATTGGCACATGAGGTGTCTCATATTGCAAATGGTGACATGGTTACGCTTACTCTTATTCAAGGTGTAGTGAATACCTTTGTTATCTTTATAGCGAAAGTATTAGCAGGTATTGTTGATAACTTCTTAAATAGTGATGAAGAAGAGGGTGGTAGTAGCTGGACTTACTTCTTATTCGATATGATTTTCCAAATGTTATTTGGTGTTCTAGCGAGTATGATAGTTGCTTACTATAGCCGTAAACGCGAGTTCTCTGCGGATGCGGGTGCAGCTAAGCTAGTAGGTGCAGATAAAATGCGAAGCGCCCTTGAGCGTTTAAAACAAAACCACCCATCACAACTAGAAGGTTCAATGATGGCGTTTGGTATTGCAAGCGGTAAAGGTGTTGCTGAGTTATTTTCATCGCACCCACCACTTGATGAGCGTATTAACGCATTACGCTAATTTTAAACACGAAAAAGCCAGCTTGATGCTGGCTTTTTTTATTGTTGGTTTTTCTCTCGCTCGAGCTGTTGCGGTAATAATACCTCAACAATTTCACGGGCTGGTAATGTATACCTTACGCCATCGAACATCACAGAAGTATGCTCATCAATGCTGGTGATCCCTGTTAAAGTCCAGCCTTCGCCGCGTTCTTTACAATACACTGTAGTGGTAGGTTGAATTACTTTAAACTCTTCACTCATCGAACTTAACCTAATTGCTTGTATTTGCCCTTATAGTAAGACAATAATGTCAGCTCATAAAGAAAAAGAAGTAATTACCGTGTCAAGCCACAATGACTTAGCCTTTGACTTACGCCCAATTCGACACAAAGATTGCCAAGCAATTTGGGATATTTTAAAAGATCCCCATGTTCAATCTTTTAATGATTACAGTGCTGACATAACCAAAGGTGACGTTTACGACTTTATTCAAGGCGACATAGAGAGTTTTTATAATCAACAAGGTATTCGGTTGGTTATCGTTTTGCGAAGTACTGGCCAAGTTATTGGTAGTGTTGGCATATTTAACATAATTAACGGGCAGGGTATTTTAGGATTTGAATTGTCATCGCAATACTTTGGCAAGGGGATAATGCAAAAGGTATTAGCCATGTTATTTGGAAAATTGACAACCTTTGTACCAGCGCCGCTAAACACTATTGTAGCTTTAGTTAACCCAAATAATAGTTCATGTATTAAGCTTTTAACAAAATGCGGCTTTCAACAGCATGACGCTCACTGGATAAAATATGTTACCTAATTACTATAATAGTACAATCTTGTTCTGCTAGAGTTGCTACTATAAAATAGCGCCTCATTTTTAAAAAGGAGCGCTTGCAACTATGGCAAAAGCCAAACCAATTACCAGTATTGAAAGTTACGGCATTTACAGTCATTGGGATGCAAAAGAGAAAGACCTGCCTCAAATCACCGAATTTACAACAGACGTTCCTGCACAGTTAGATATTGAATTTGGTTTTATTGTTAACATTAAAAAGGCCAAAGGACAAAAAATTAAGTTTTGCGTTTACCACCCAGATATCCCCGATGAGGATGGCGATATTATGCCGCCGTTTGAGGGTGAACAGTATGTTAAAACAAACGATTGGCAGTTTTACTTAGGTGATACTATATGGGCACCTGTTGATAATAAAGTAGGTATTTGGCGCATGACTATTGAGTTAAATGGCCATATAATTGCCGATAAATCCTTTAACTTATTAAAGGAAGCCGAAGGCACTGCCACTGATTTTTGGAAGCATCGCGGCTATTAAGCTTTAACCTTGTGAGGGACTATGTATAAAGGAAGTTGTTTGTGCGGCAAAGTAAAAGTAACGATTGTTGGTGGTATAGACTCAATTATTCATTGTCATTGCTCGTTGTGTCGTAAAAACTCTGGCACAGCTTACGCAACCAACGGCTTTATTCAACGAGATGGTTTTAACCTAACAGAAGGCAAGCAGCATCTAAGTGCGTTTGAATTTAAACCCGGTAGAATTCGCTATTTTTGTAGTAGCTGTGGCTCCCCAGTTTATAGCGAAAATAAAGATGACCCAAGCCGCTTACGTATTCGCCTAGGTTTATTAGATAGTGATATAAACGAACGTCCAATTAGTCACAATTTCGTGAGCTCTAAAGCAAACTGGGATACGTTTAACACAGAAATCCCATGCTATGATGGCTTTGAACCTAGTAGAGGGAAGTAATAGCATGATAGCGAATACACCAAAACCGCCTTATTACGCCGTAATCTTTACGAATACCTTATCTGACGATACCGCTGGTTATGAAGAGGTGGCGAATAGAATGGTGGAGCTCGCAGAACAACAACCTGGGTATTTAGGCATGGAGTCTGCTCGTGATGGATTAGGTATTTCTGTGTCGTATTGGCAAAGCTTAGAAGCAATTAAAGCCTGGAAACAAAACGTAGAGCACTTAAATGCCCAGCAACTTGGTAAAGACAAATGGTACAGCACTTTTACAACGCGCATTGCAAAAGTAGAACGTGATTATTCAATGTAGTAATAATTCGTCATATAAGAACACATCATACTGTATTTGACCTCATTATAACCTCAGCGTATCTTTAAATTTAAGTATATTGATAAACAAGATAAGTAGTTATAGAAACTCAGGCGTGGAATCTTCTCGGTTTATCGAATGCGGTGGTTTTTCTTGAATTTTTATGACAACATTTTAAATGTTAAACACCCTAAATACACACTTTTAAAAGTAACTTGGAAGGAATTCATAGGCTTTATGTTATATATCCTTGGCGGTCTACCCGCAACAGGTAAGACTGAACTTTCTAAGTTTTTAGCTTCTTCCTTGGGCGCAGTTCATATTCGTATTGATACTATCGAGCAAGAACTAAAAAACTGTGGTTTTAATAAGCTACATGACGAAGGTTACAAGGTAGCTTTTG
This sequence comes from Pseudoalteromonas sp. OFAV1, assembly GCF_021532595.1. Taxonomy (NCBI): domain Bacteria; kingdom Pseudomonadati; phylum Pseudomonadota; class Gammaproteobacteria; order Alteromonadales; family Pseudoalteromonadaceae; genus Pseudoalteromonas; species Pseudoalteromonas sp. OFAV1. Next base: position 125,305 of record NZ_JAKGBG010000004.1, on the reverse strand, counting down.
CTCTTGCGTTAGAAAATCTAAAAAACGGCCTTTCTGTTGTAGCTGACTCAACAAACCCAGTTTTGGAATCTCGAGAAGGGTGGAAAAGCGTAGCAAATAAAGCTTCATCACCCTATATAGAAATTGAAGTTATCTGCTCGAATAAAGCCGAACATCGACAACGTGTAGAAAACAGGCAAACAGATATTCGAAACCTTTTACTTCCATCATGGGAAAGTGTGATTTCAAGAGATTATGACTTGTGGGAAACAGCACGTATTGTCATAGATACTGCGGGCAAAAATCCTGAGCAAAGTAAGAAAGAGTTGAGTGAGTTACTCAGTAGAAACAATGAAGCATAACAAGCAAGCTGGGTTAGTCAATAAAAGTGCATCAACGAAATGCTTGAAATTGATGTAACTAGAATCAGTTTATTGATTGGGGTTGCGACCAAAAAGCAAAATATTTGAGTTGTTCATTAATTAGAATATATAAAAGCCCACTAAGGTGGGCTTTATGTAAATGCAATTACAATGTGTAATTAAATCCGATGGCAATACCATCATCTTCGGTTTGTGACATCTGTGCTTCTTGCTCAGCATCTTTACTTGAAAAGTCACTAAAATCTTTACGTGCTTCGATGTATAAAATAGTGTCATCGCCCAAAAAGTAGTGCAAACCTAAAACAGCAAATTGTCGTTTAAACACATCATTAGGATCAGCATTAAAGTTTGGTTGAATCACGTAATCGTCACCAGCATCAAATATGTTGTAGGCTAAGAAAGTGCGGATATCGTTATCGAAACGGTAACTGACTAACGATTCAGAACCGACAGCTTCTTTAATTAACCGTCCTAAATTATCAGTATCATGGTTTTCATTTTTATTGATATTCGCTGATGCATACCAACCAGGTGTATTAAAATCACCATAGGTCATACCCACACCATAAATTAGATCTGTTACTGATTGTTTTCGCCCGCCAGCATACAGAATCTCGAATTGGCCTCGGTTTACACCTGCTGTAAATTTAAGTTCATCAGTTACATAGTAGGAGAGGGCAGCACCATAAGTTGAATTAAACTCAACTTTCTGAGCAGCATTATTACCTTGATCCCATAATGCCTGACATGATGCACGCGAAATATCGGCGATATCGCAGGTATAAAAGTCATCTGATTTCAATTGCGTTTGCAATGCTATATGGACATTTCCCCAGTTGTTACGATACTGCAGTACTTTATCGCCTCGACCAGTACCATTTACTGCTCCATCGTCTTTATTGTAGGTGTAGACCCCAGCAGCATTGCCATCCCATACTAGGCTGTAGTTTGTGTTATAAACCACATCATACCAAGCACCCCATTGCTTACCTACAGTAATTCGTCCATATTTTTCGTGTTTTACACCAACATAACCTAAACGGTTGTATAAAAACTCGTCTTGCACAGTTTCAAAGCGATTATTGTAAACAATGTCACTATTACCTACAGGGTTCACTCCCCACTCTAGGAATGCCAAGGCTTGCCATTCATTTTTTAGCTGGCGTTTAAAATCCAAATTTATACGGGATACACCATTTACAATTTCAGTCTCACCTTGAGTGCTGATCACTCTGGCATCAATAAAGCCACCAACAGTGACACTGTTTTTATCATCTTTATATATCTCAATAGCATGACTGTTAATTGTGACCATGCTCATACTTGCGATTAATGTTGCTATGTAAGTTCTTTTCATAGAAATCCTTGTTTATACATCGTCCCTAATAAGTGTTATTTTGCAAAACTAGGAGATTATCAGAGCTAAAATAGGGTAAAAAGTGAAAAAAAATCAACAAAGATATCAGTTTTGAGGAATATTTATTCATTTTGAGTTCACTATACTGAATTATCAATAAGTTAGTGTAGCTAAAAAATGGACACCTTTTGACTTAATGTTTTTAGCATATCTTTTGTATTGGGTTTGTCTGAGCATAAACCGTGCAATAAGGTCATAAAATAGCAGTCTAGTAGAATGGCCGCTTTAACTTTATTAAAATGCGGTTGATCGGCAAAGATTAATGATTCCATCAATCTTATGTGCTGCTCCTGAAACGACTCACTAAACAAACGATCGCTGAAAAGAGGTTTGTAAAAATGATGGTGTGTACAATAGAATTGATAAAAATACTGTGCATAGTGGCTTATTTTTAAACGGGCAGGGCGGTGGATGTCTGTTTCTTTAGCATGCTCCAACACTTCTGCAAATCTGTTTTCTAAGCAGCCCTCTAAAATAGCAACTTTATCTGGAAAATAATTAAATAAAGTACCCACAGCAATATTACTGGCCGCAGAAATTTGTCTAGTAGAGGTGTCAGAAAACCCTTCTTTTACGAATAATGACCAAGCAGCATCTAAAATTCGCTGTTCTGTGTTATTATTTCTCATGCTAACAAACTCTTTGTTTTATAATGATTATTTGAAAGTTGAGCGCGCTCACATTCGTTTGTGAGCGTGCTCATTTTATGTGCAGTTCAGCATAGGTGCTGTATGTCATTTTGTAAAACTACTGAGTTGATTTATTTAAACTATCATGGCGTGCAAAGCGGCTTTAGTTTAAAATTGCATGCAGATTTGTTTTTACTTTTTACCCGCTGGAGGGTACCGCTATCATTAGTACAGCTAATATCACCATGCAATTTGGTGCTAAACCTTTATTCGAAAATATTTCAGCAAAATTTGGCGATGGAAACCGTTATGGTTTAATCGGTGCGAATGGCTGTGGTAAATCAACCTTCATGAAAATCCTAAGTGGTGAACTTGAGCCATCTTCAGGTAATGTCAGTACAGATCCAAACGAGCGTATTGCTAAACTAAATCAAGATCAGTTTGCTTATGAAGAGTTTTCTGTGATCGATACAGTTATCATGGGTCATAAAGAGCTGTGGGAAGTAAAAAAAGAACGTGATCGTATTTATAGCTTACCAGAGATGAGCGAAGAAGACGGTATGCGTGTAGCTGATCTTGAAACTGAGTTTGCAGAGATGGATGGTTACTCAGCAGAAGCTAAAGCCGGTGAGCTACTGATTGGTGTAGGTATCGGTACAGAGCAACACTACGGTCCTATGTCTGAAATCGCACCGGGTTTTAAACTGCGTGTGTTACTTGCACAAGTGCTGTTTTCTGATCCAGATATCATGCTACTGGATGAGCCTACCAATAACTTGGATATTTACACCATCAAGTGGTTAGAAGACGTGTTAAACCAACGCGACTGCACCATGATCATCATTTCGCACGACCGTCACTTTTTAAACTCAGTATGTACACACATGGCTGACATCGATTATGGCGAACTTCGTATTTACCCAGGTAATTACGATGAATATATGTTTGCAGCAACACAAGCCCGCGAGCGTTTACTGAGCGAAAATGCGAAGAAGAAAAGCCAAATTGCAGAACTACAGCAGTTCGTATCTCGTTTCTCTGCAAATGCTTCAAAAGCAAAACAAGCAACATCACGTGCTAAACAAATCGATAAAATTCAGCTTGAAGAAGTTAAAGCGTCTTCTCGTCAAAGCCCATTTATTCGATTTGAACAAGAAAAACAGTTATTCCGTAATGCCTTAGAGCTAACTAACTTAGCGCAAGGTTTTGATGACATGCTTTTCAGTGGCCTTGAAGGTTTAGTTGAAGTAGGTGAGCGTATTGCGATTATCGGTGAGAACGGTGTTGGTAAAACAACATTATTAAATACCCTTGCAGGTCGCTTAGCACCAAAACAAGGTGAATTTAAATGGTCTGATAATGCTAATATTGGTTATTACGCGCAAGATCATGCTGATGAGTTCGAACAAGACATGAACTTATTCCAGTGGATGGAACAATGGCAACAAGAAGGCGACGACGAGCAAGTTGTTCGTAGTTTCTTAGGTCGTATGCTGTTTTCACAAAACGACATTAAAAAGTCAGTAAAAGTGATTTCAGGTGGTGAGCAAGGCCGTATGTTGTTTGGTAAAATTATGATGCATAAACCAAACATCTTATTAATGGATGAGCCAACCAACCATATGGATATGGAATCTATCGAAGCGCTTAACTTAGCACTTGAAGCATACGAAGGAACTTTATTATTCGTATCACACGATAGACAATTCGTATCATCACTTGCTAACCGCATTTGGGAAATCAAAGACGGCAAAGTTATCGACTTTAAGGGTACGTATACTGAGTATCTAGCAAGTAAAGAAGCTTAATTCGTTTATGAGTGATTAAAAGCCATGCATGTCATGGCTTTTTTGTGCTTCTAGAGTCGCATCTTGATGTGAGTTAGGGGATATACCCAAGCCACATCAAGTTACAGAATTCAGCGTTTCACAGGTGCTTAATATCAAGGCGTTACTTTGTAGAAATGGCAGTCCCTTTTAAGAAGTAACAACGATGAGAGTGAGTGCTTGTGAAGCGCCCAAAGGGTTGGTTTAAAAGCGATTTATACTGCGTTATCGATTTTAACAATAGAACCACTATTATTTGCAGTCAATGCCTTGCCTAAATCGCTTTTAATTCCAACTGAAACTCGCATCTTGATGTGGTTTGGGTATATAATACCCGCCACAAAATAAGGACAAAAGTCCGCTTTTTAGAAAACAATTTACTGAGGTGTATTTATGACTGTTGGCATTATTATGGGTTCCAAATCAGACTGGCCAACGATGGAACATGCGGCGTTAATGCTTGAAAAATTCGGCATTGAATACGAGACTAAAGTTGTTTCTGCTCACCGTACCCCTCAATTACTTGCCGACTATGCAAGCACTGCAGCTGAGCGCGGCATTAAAATTATTATTGCAGGTGCCGGTGGTGCTGCGCACTTACCAGGTATGGCAGCGGCCTTTACATCACTACCAGTTTTAGGTGTACCCGTTAAATCTAAAACTCTTAATGGTGTAGATTCGTTATTATCTATATGCCAAATGCCTAAAGGTGTTGCGGTAGGTACTCTTGCTATTGGTGAAGCGGGCGCAGCAAATGCAGGCCTTTTAGCTGCACAAATTTTAGGTTGCCAACAGCCAGAAATTTTCGCAAAAGTTGAAGCATTCCGTAAAGAACAAACAGACACTATCTTAGCTAACCCTAATCCTGCAGAGTAATATGAATATTCTAATTTTAGGTGCGGGTCAGTTAGCTCGTATGATGAGCTTAGCGGGCGCACCCCTTGATTTAAATGTTGTTGCCTACGATGTGGGTAGTGAAAAAATCATTCACCCATTAACCGGTGAAGTTCATAACAGTACATTACAACAAGCTATTGATAGCGCAGACGCAATTACAGCAGAGTTTGAACACATTCCTGATGATGTACTAACACTGTGCTGTCAAAGCAACAAGTTTTACCCGGGTAAAGCGGCGATTAAAACAGGTGGCGATCGTGCACTTGAAAAAGCATTACTTGATAAAACAAATGTTGAGTGCGCGCCTTATCAGCTAATTACCGAAAAAGCACATCTTATTGCTGCGGTAGAGCGTTTAGGTAAGCCACTTGTGATCAAAACTTGCCAAGCGGGTTACGACGGTAAAGGCCAATGGCGCTTAAAATCAGATGATCAAATTGACCAAATTTGGTCAGAAATGGCAGATTTCATTGCATCTGGTACCGACAGTGCACCGCATTCTATTATTGCTGAGAAGATGATCCCATTTGACCGCGAAGTATCTATCATCGGTGCACGCGACAAAGCAGGTAACACAGTAATTTACCCATTAACTGAAAACCAACACACTAACGGTGTGCTTACACTTTCAGTTGCAGGTAAAGAAAAAGCTGCAATTCAAGAACAAGCTGAGCTGGCGTTTAACAAGCTAGCAAATGAACTTGATTATGTGGGTGTATTAGCAATTGAGTTTTTTGATGTTCAAGGTACGTTATTAGTAAACGAAATTGCACCGCGAGTTCATAACTCTGGTCACTGGACACAGCAGGGCACGCATTGCTCTCAGTTCGAAAACCACATGCGCGCTGTTGCAGGCTTACCATTAGGCAGTACAGAATTGCTTCGTCCTACTGCTATGATCAACGTGTTAGGACAGCCTTCAATTCCACACTCAGTACTTGCTACTCAAGATGTTACAAGCCACTGGTATGGTAAAACGGCTAAACCAGGCCGTAAAATGGGACACATCAACGTATCTGCCAATAATCTTCACCAATTAGGTGAGCGATTAGCTGCACTTGCTGAAATATTGCCAGAGCAAGATTACCCAGGTGTAGCTGCTACCAGCACCCAACTTATTTTAAACTAATCAGTTTAAATTCTTAAAAGCCGAGTTTATCTCGGCTTTTTAATTTTTGGCCTTACGCGCAAACTTCGCTAATTTTGTACCTCTTGTCTCAAAGCACTTGCGTCAGGTTTTTCTTCCTATAGACTAATATTTTTATATTAATATTAGCTTGTTATGTTACATCCTCGATTTAGAACAGTCGTGTTTGCCTTTTTTATGGCGCTGTTTATGTCTGGATTTATGTCTTTAGTGATCAGCATTTTTAACGTTGGTTTAATCGATAACATTACAACCATTTGGCTTAAAGCGTGGGCTTTTGCTTTTTGTGTGGCATTTCCTACCGTTATTGTTGTCGCACCTCTGGTACATAAATTAACCAACAAACTAATCAGAGTGCCGTTGTGATAGCTGAACGCCCAAAACAATTTCTTTTTATTACGCTTTTTTTAGCATCTGCTTTGCCATTTGTTGGTTCTGCTACGGCACTTATAGTCGGTGCACTATTTGCCATGACTTTAGGCAATCCATTTGCAGCTCAGTCACAAAAATTTAGTAAATGGATGCTAAAGTTAGCGGTTATTGGCTTAGGCTTTGCTGTTGATTTTAATCAAGTAATAGAAGTAGGGCGCAGTTCTATTGTGCTTACAATTGTCAGTATTACCGCTATTATTGGTCTTGGCGAAATTTTATCTCAGTTATTTAAGTTAAATAAAAACACCGGTGTACTTATCTCATTTGGTACAGCAATTTGTGGTGGCAGCGCAATTGCAGCTATGGCCCCGGTGATTAAAGCCAAAGATCACGAAGTGGCGATATCACTCGCTGTGGTGTTTTTATTAAACGCTCTTGGCTTAGTGTTGTTCCCGATGATTGGCCATTATTTTGGCCTAACCGAACAGCAATTTGGTGTTTGGGCGGCACTTGCGATTCACGATACAAGTAGTGTAGTGGGGGCTTCCGCTGCTTATGGCGCATCAGCACTTGCTATTGCAACAACTATTAAACTAACCAGAGCAATGTGGATCATACCTTATACAAGCATCGCGGGTGTGTTTTGGAAATCAGATGAAAAAGCAAGTATCCCATTGTTTATATTTGGTTTTTTAGCAGCTGCACTGATTAATTCAAGCTTTTCTGAGTATCAAACACTTTGGCATGCACTCAATGTTGGTGCTAAACAAATTTTGGTAATGACCTTATTTTTGATTGGTAGTGGCTTATCTATTTCAGTCTTAAAACAAGCAGGTATTAAACCTTTTATCATGGCGATGATCTTATGGATCATTGTCAGCAGTATTATTTTACTACTTATAGTAGACGGATTTATTTCATGAAAAACGCTTTATTAACTTCTTCTTTAGCCCTGGCTGTAGGTGTATTTGCTAACAATGCAGTGGCTGCAGATTTACGTGTTGCTACCTTTAACGTGAGTATGGATGCAACCAACTATGCTAAAAAAGGCGAAGCTATTGATAAAGATGCTTTAAGCAAAGCATTAGCGAGCAACCACCAGCAAATTCGCAACATTGCCGAAATAATTCAGCGCGTAAGACCTGATGTTATTTTACTTAATGAGTTTGACTATATTGATGCTGATAAAGGCATTAACGTATTTCGTAAAAACTACCTGCAGGTATCGCAAAATAAGCAGGTTGCCATCGATTACCCATATTACTTTATCGCACCAGTCAACACCGGTTTACCTACCGAATTTGACTTAGATAACGATGGTGTAAAGGGGCATTACAAAGGTGACGCACACGGCTTTGGCTTCTTTGAAGGGCATTATGCAATGGCTGTACTTTCTCGCTACCCTATTGATTTAGATAAAGCGCGAACATTACAAACATTCAAATACAAAGATATGCCAAATGCACAAATGCCTATCGACCCTAAAACAGGTAAAGACTGGTATTCAGCAGAAGAATGGCAAGCAATTCACCTAAGCTCTAAATCATTTTGGGACTTACCGATTGATATAAAAGGCAAAACAGTTCATTTACTTGCGTCGCACCCTACGCCGCCGGTATTCGATGGCCCAGAAGACCGCAACGGTAAGCGTAACCACGATGAAGTGAGCTTAATTGCTGATTACATCAACAATGCTAACTACATTTACGATGATAAAGGCCAAAAAGGAGGCTTAAAAGCGAACAGCCGTTTTGTAATTGTTGGCGATTTAAATGCTGCGCCTGAAGGGGGCAAGGCACGTCCAAATACTACAGACCAGATTTTAAAAAACCCATTAGTGAATACCTCTTTTACGCCAACAAGCAAAGGCGCTAAAGAATCGTATAAAGAAGATTATGCTAAAAACTATACCGCTTATTGGCAAGCCAGAGCCGATTACGTACTGCCATCTAATTATGGTATTGAAATAAATGACGGCGGAGTATTTTGGCCAACAGAAAACTCTGAGTTATTCAGATTAATTGAGGATCGCAATGCCTCTTCTGATCATCGTATGGTATGGCTTGATATAACATTGAAATAAGCTGTTATTAAACGGAAAAGTTTGGCTGTTTATCCTATAAAAATTGCTATTTCATCAGTGCTTCTGCTTAAATAAGGCGAATTATAATTACCCTAAAGAAGCACTATGAATTTCAAAACCACTGCTAATAAAACGTTAGTGGCTCTCGCAGTCGCATCTAGCTTTATGCTAGCTGGTTGTCAATCAACCGCCTCAACGCCTTCTGAAGAACAAGTTACCAATGTAGCACCCGTTGTTGTTACTCCTGCTGACACAGGTTCCGCTGAAATCACGTTAGAGCAAGCAATGGCTCACCCTGATTGGTTAGGTCGTCAGCCTGAGCGTGCTTTCTGGAACGGTGATTCTAACAGCATCGTTTATGCACAAAAGCAACAGGGCAATGAGTTACGTGATTTATACGTTCAAGCAATTAACAGCCAATCTGCATCACAATTAGCGTTAAATAAACTACACACTGTAGGCGCTAAAAATGCTGTTTATTCAGCAGATAAAAAGCAACAGGCTTATGCATTTGAAGGTAATATCTTCGTTAAAAACTTAAGCACTGGGCAAATTACTCAAATTACTCACGATAGCGCACAGCAATCAAAACCACAGTTTTTAACTGATGGTAGCCTTGCTTTTCGTCAAGGTAATGCATTTTATAAAGTTGATTTAGCAACGGGTCGTCAAGTTGAATTAGTAAACTTACACCTAGACGATGCACCTAAAGGTGTACAAGAGCCTGACACTTACATTGCAAAAGAACAGCACAAACTAATTGATTACATTGCGCTGACTCACAAAAACAAAAAAGATCGTGAAGCGCGTAAAGCACAAATCAACGAACAAAACGACAGCATTGCTAACGCGCAGTTTTACTTAGGTAAAGGTAAACGTTTAGCAGATGTTCAGCTTTCACCAAATGGCCAAGCACTCGTTGCAGTAACCACTGAGAACCGTTCATGGCGTGACGAAGGCGATATCATGCCTAATTACATTGCCGATGATGCACGTGTAAAGGCTGAGAAAGTACGTCGTCGTGTTGCTGATGAAAAACCAATCAGCTCAGATGTTATCTACATCGACCTTAAATCAGGCGAGCAAACAACCCTTGCATTCGATACCTTACCTGGCTTTGATGAAGACGTACTTGCGGCTGTTAAAAAAGAAAACTACGCCCGCGAAGGCAAAACTTACAAGTCTGAAAAAGCACCGCGCGCCATCAATCTAATGATGGATTGGGGTTGGGACCAAAGTGCAATCCAATGGAACACAGATGGTTCACAAGTGGCACTTATGCTTGAAGCATGGGACAACAAAGATCGTTGGTTAGCCACTGTTGATACGCAAAACAACAAACTTGTTTCACAGCACCGTCTGCATGACGATGCATGGGTTAACTATGCATACAACGATTTTGGTTGGTTAAACAATTCAGATACGCTTTACTACTTATCTGAAGAGTCTGGTTACAGCCATATTTACAAAAAGCCACTTAACGGTAAAGCAACACAGCTAACTAAAGGCCAATTTGTTGTTTCAAACTTAACGTTAACAGCTGATAACTCAGCGATTTACTACAAAGCTAACGTTGAGCATCCAGGTCTTTACGAAATCTATCGTGTAAACCCTGCAAACGGTGAATCTGAGCAAGTAACCAACCTTGATGGTATGACTGATTACCAGTTAAGCCCAGATGAAAGCAAACTATTGCTAACTCATTCAAAAATTATGTCACCGCCTGAGCTTTACGTTGCTGATGCAAAAGCAAATACCCAAGCAACGCAGTTAACGCACACGGTATCTGATGAGTTTTTAGCGAAGAAACTAATCGCACCTAAGATTGTTGCTGTGCCTTCAAGCCACACTGATCAGCCAATTTACGCAAAAGTATATTACCCAGCTGATTATAAAGAAGGCGAAACAGGTAAAAACCGTAAAGCGGTTATCTTTAACCACGGTGCTGGTTACCTACAAAACTCACACATGGGTTGGTCTGGTTACTTCCGTGAGTTTATGTTCCACTCATTACTTGCTTCAGAAGGCTACGTAGTAATGGACATGGACTACCGTGCATCAAAAGGTTACGGCCGTGATTGGCGTACAGCTATTTACCGTCAAATGGGTACACCTGAGATCCAAGATTTAGCAGACGGCGTAAGCTGGATGGCAGACAACGCAAACATAGATACACAAGCTGTAGGCACCTATGGTGGCTCTTACGGTGGTTTCATGACGTTTATGGCGTTATTCACACAACCTGATTTATTCAAAGCAGGTGCTGCACTTCGTCCGGTAACTGATTGGGCTCACTACAATGGTCCTTATACGTCGAATATCTTAAATCATCCAGATGTTGACCCAATTGCCTATGAAAAGAGCTCACCAATTTACTTTGCTGAAGGTCTTAAGAGCCATTTATTAATTAATGCGCCTATGGTTGATGATAATGTATTCTTCCAAGATTCAGTTCGCTTAGTACAACGTTTAATTGAGCTTGAAAAAGAAAACTTTGAAACAGCGATCTTCCCAGTTGAGCCGCATGGTTTTGTACAACCATCAAGCTGGTTAGATGAATACCGTCGTATTTATAAGTTGTTTAAAGAAACGCTTTAATCAATAGTGTAAATGAAAAACAGCCACTTAAAGTGGCTGTTTTTGTTTGTAATAGAATTTATCTCTATAGGGTTATTTGCAGTAAAATTTACTCACATCAAGTACTGCCTTACCTTCCTCTGAGTCGTTTTCAAAAATTAAATTATCACCCTCTAAACTCATTTTATAGTCTCTCATCCATGATATATTGGCTATTAATTCCAATTCATAGCGGTTAAACGAAGCAGGGCACTTTAAATACACATAATGGTGAGCAGTTCCAAAAGCTCCAGGGTCTGATGTGTAGACATAAAAGGTGCGATATTCAAATGCCTTTTCTTGGTGAACGTAATCAGTATTTGAGTTAAACATGATATTGAATAATATAAGTAAACCAATACCAAAGAACATTAAGCATGAATACAAAATACTAATAATAAGGGTCAAATGAGCAAAAATTTTATTTTTAAACGATTCTTTAACGATACTGTATTTTGCTAACAACAGACAAAACCCAATACAAATTGAGCAAAATACTATGGTGTAATAAATATTATCAAGACTTGCCATAAACGTTGCTGAAACAAATTTTAAATTTACCAATAGGCCAAATAGCCCGGCCAAGAGTGGTCCGTAAAGGCAAAATAGGATAATGCGAAGGTAAATATGTCCTTTATTTTCATTCATTTAAAGTTCCTTTTCGAGTTAAAAAGAGTTGTAAAAAGCGAGTAGGGCTACCCGCGATTTTTTATTATTTTTATAAAGACAGGTAAAGCCAACAGTGTGCCGCCAATTGCGCCGATAAAGTGGGCATCAATGGCAACATTAGAGGCGATTAGCTGACTCACCGATTCACTCGGGCCTGCTATTTGCTCCCAAATCACTTTTGCCCACGTACCCGCAAACAATAACCAGCCTGAAAACATGCCTGCTTGTGCGTCTTTAATTGCCCCCCAAATGATCACACCGTGCAGTAATGCGCTTAATCCGGTGTAAATATGGATATCAGGGCAAAATAGCCACACACCTAAACCACACCACAATGCAAGAATAGCAATATTCAATGCATAATGAGGTGGGCTTGTATGCTCAGCATGAAGAGCCCAAATTAATAAAATTCCGGCACAATTTAAGCCTAAGTGGGGCCAATTTGCGTGTACGAATTGACTGGTGAAAATACGCCAAAACTCACCATTTGCGACTAACTCACGGTTAAATTCGAGATATTCATTTAAGTTGAAAAGTGCAAACAAGGAACTTAGTAGTATTAAACACAATGGGGGCAGAATATATTCTAGTTTCAGGGGCAGGTTTATCATGTTATTTTTGTTGTATCTGAGATTGTGACACTATTGTGCACGTTTAATTTTAAGATGCCAAATACACTACGGGATTAAGTATATTTATGTTATTCAAAACCAAAGCTTTGTTAGCTCTTTCCACTTCATTTATCTATTCAACGGCTCTTTTAGCGACTCCTGCAAAAGTTGAAACACGCGAACCCGAAGCTGCAACCGGCTTTGCCCATAAACAGGTTGTTGAAGGCGATAAGTACATGGTCGCAGCGGCAAACCCTTATGCTGTAAAAGCAGGTCAAAAAATGCTTGAGCTAGGTGGCTCTGCGGTTGATGCTGCTATTGCTACACAATTAGTACTCACACTGGTAGAACCGCAATCGTCGGGCATCGGCGGTGGTACATTTATGATGTACTTCGACAACAAAACCAAAAGCCTAACCAGTTTTGATGGCCGCGAAACCGCACCAAGTAACGCTGATGAAACACTGTTTTTAGATAAACACGGTAAAGCCGTTAAGTGGATTGAAGCCGTGGTAGGTGGTCGCTCTGTTGGTGTACCGGGTATTTTAGATGCCTTTGCTTCAGCACATAAGCGTTATGGTAAGTTAGAGTGGCAAACTTTATTTGGCCCTGCCATTGAATTGGCAGAGCAGGGCTTTATTGTGTCACCACGTTTGCATCAATTACTTGCCAAAGAGTTAAACCCAGGAGTTACAAAGCTTCCTGTTATTCGTGATTACTTTTTCCCTGATGGTAAACCGCTTGCTGTTGGTACGGTGAAAAAGAACCCTGAACTTGCCGCGCTTTATAAAGATATAGCGAAACAAGGCATTGATGCTTTCTATAAAGGTGAAAACGCCAAAGAACTTGTGCATGCAGTGCAAAACTCAGCGGTAGCACCGGGTACTTTATCTGTTGAAGACTTAGCGAATTATAAAAGCAAAGAGCGTGCTCCAGTATGTGTTGATTATCGCCAATACGAGGTTTGTTCAATGGCTCCGCCAAGTAGTGGTGGTGTTGCTGTATTACAGATTTTAGCCTTACTCGAACATAAAGATATGGCTAAACTAAAACCAAATTCAGTACAAGCGTTGCATTACTTTACCCAAGCATCACGTTTAGCTTTTGCTGATCGTAACGTGTATATGGGCGACCCAGATTTTATGCCAATCCCTACACAAGGATTACTTGATAAAGATTACCTTGCAGGTCGTGCAAAGCTTATCTCTGAAAAAGATGCTCACGCAGAAGCAGGTACTCCGCCAAACTCACTTGCTTATGCACAAGATGATGCTTACGAGCTACCTTCAACAACCCATATATCGATTGTTGATAGCCAAGGTAATGCGGTTTCGATGACCAGCTCTATCGAAATGGCGTTTGGTTCAACAGTAATGGTGAACGGGTATATTTTAAACAATCAGCTTACAGACTTTGCTTTATCACCAACAAAAGATGGCAAACCTTTAGCTAACCGCGTTGAAGCAGGTAAACGTCCGCGTAGTTCAATGTCGCCAGTGATGGTGTTTAACAAAGACGGCAGTTTACGTTTAGTGGTCGGTTCACCGGGTGGTAGTCGTATCATTGATTACGTTGCTCAAGTGGTAGTAGGTGTGCTTGATTGGAACTTAGATGCGCAAACTGCCATTAATTTACCGCGTATTACTAATCGCAACAATTATACAAGCCTTGAAAAGGGCACTGAACTTGCAAACTTTGAAGCTGATTTTGTTAACCGCGGGCACACAGTTCGTATCCTAGATTTAAACTCTGGTTTACATGCTGTTGAAGTAAAAGACGGTAAACTTTATGGCGCAGCCGATCCGCGCCGCGAAGGTATCGCTTTAAGTGATAAAAGCCACTAAAAACAAGCTCAGCAGCCTTAAAGCTGCTGAGTTTTCATGTATACTATTCGTTGTGCCGTTTAGGGCATAAAATTCATTTTCTTCAATGGTCTGACAAGGTGAATTGTCATTGCAATTTCGCCTTTAAGAGTAATAATGTCAGGTCATAATTATGACGCATCAAAGCTTGGAAATATGACTACAAATACCGATCCAAATTATCTTTATATTCCTTATTCAGGCCCAGGTCTGATCGAAACGCCACTATTAAACAAAGGCAGTGCTTTTTCACAAAAAGAAAGGGAAAGTTTCAACTTAGCCGGTTTACTGCCACCGCGTTATGAAACAATTGAAGAACAAGTTGAGCGTTGTTACCAACAGTATTCAAGCTTTAGCGATAATTTAAACAAGCACATTTACCTTCGTGCAATTCAAGATAACAACGAAACACTTTACTACCGTTTAGTACGTGATCATCTTGAAGAAATGATGCCAATTATCTACACACCAACAGTAGGTGATGCCTGTGAAAAGTTTTCAGACATTTACCGCAGTGCCCGTGGTCTATTTATTTCTTACGAAGATCGTTTCCAAATTGATGATATTTTACGTAACGCCACTAAAGGCAAAGTAAAAGTTATCGTTGTGACTGACGGTGAGCGTATTCTTGGTCTTGGTGACCAAGGTATTGGTGGTATGGGTATTCCAATCGGTAAATTATCACTTTACACAGCATGTGGTGGTATTAGCCCAGCTTATACATTACCAGTGATGATTGATGTTGGTACTAATAACGAAAAACTGCTTAACGATCCAATGTATATGGGTGCGCGTCATAAGCGTATTTCACAAGAAGAGTACGACGAATTCTTAGATCTATTTATTAAAGCGGTTAAACGTCGTTGGCCAAGTGTTTTACTTCAGTTCGAAGACTTTGCACAACCAAATGCAATGCCATTATTAAAACGCTACCGTGATGAAATTTGTAGCTTTAACGATGATATTCAAGGTACTGCTGCGGTAACTGTAGGGTCTTTATTGGCTGCTTGTCGTGTTAAAGATGCGAAACTTTCAGAGCAAAAAGTGGTATTTGTTGGTGCAGGTTCAGCAGGCTGCGGTATTGCTGAGCAAATTATCAGTACTATGGTTGCTGAAGGCATTAGCGATGAGCAAGCTCGCTCACAAATCTTCATGGTTGACCGTTTTGGTCTACTAACTGATGGTATGGAAGGTTTACGTGACTTCCAACAAGCACTTTGCCAATCTAAAGATGGTTTAAGCGAGTGGACATACAGCGGTGAGTACGCATCGTTATTAGATGTGATGCACTGTGCACAACCAGACATCCTAATTGGTGTATCTGGCCAACCTGGTTTATTCACAGAACAAGTTATTCGTGCAATGCACGCATCTTGCCCACAACCGATTATCTTCCCGTTAAGTAATCCGTCTAAGCAAGTTGAAGCACTTCCATCAGATGTTATCGAGTGGACAGAGGGTCAAGCGATTGTTGCTTCGGGTAGCCCATTTGATCCGGTTGAGTATAACGGCCAAATTTTCCCAATCCCACAATGTAACAATAGCTACATTTTCCCGGGTATTGGTTTAGGCGTTATCGCAGCTAAAGCTACTCGTATCACTGATGCAATGCTGATTGTGTCAAGTGAAACATTGGCAGAGTCTTCACCTCGTGCAAACACTGGTAAAGGCAGCTTGCTACCAGCGTTAACCGAAATCCAAGCGTTAAGTAAACGTATTGCCTTTGCAGTAGCGAAAAAAGCGATGGAAGAAGGTGTGGCACTTGAGTTAAGTGATGAGGCTTTATGGGCTGCAATCGAGAAAAACTACTGGCTTCCAGAATACCGTAACTATAAGCGCCGTAGTATCTAAACTATATCGCTTTGAGTGGTTAATAAAAACAGGCTTTTAATGCCTGTTTTTTTATATCTGAATAATAGGGGTTGTTCATATTGAATTAACCCTTTAAGGTGATAATGAACGGAGTTTTTAATTAAGGAACAGTATTATGCGTAAGTTAGTTTTTACCGCTATAGCCGCCGCACTTAGTTTTAATGTGTTAGCACAAGCTACACCAGATGCGCCGCATATTTATATCCAAGGTAATGCAACGGTTAAAGCAATCCCTGATAACGTTAAGTTGACGGTAGGTATTGTTGAAGTAGATAAAGATTTAATTGCCGCTAAAAACAAAGCTGATGCAACCATGGCCAAAGCCATTAAGCTTGCTAAAAGCCAAGGCGTAGAAGAAAAGGGCATTTATGCGTCTAATATCTCAATTCAACGCCAAACAGAATACAACCGTGAAACAGGCAAACAGGAATTTGTAGGCTACAGAGTATCGCGTAGTCTGTCTGTTACTCTAACAGATATTAAAAAGTACCCAGTTATGCTTCAGCAACTAGTGAATGCGGGTATCAACGAAATTAATCAAACGCAATTTGTATCGAGTCGCTATGAAGAGCTACAAAAGCAAGCGCAAAAGCTAGCCATTAAAGATGCGCGTGCTGCTGCGAAAGAGTTTGCCAGTGATTATGGGGTTGAACTCAAAGGCCTTTATACAGCGTCAAGCAGCCCACTCGATACAGGAAGCCAACCTTACATGCGCGCTAGCAAAATGATAATGGCAGATGCTGCACCAGAAAACTATGTACCTGATGCATACAATGGTGGTGAGCTTACTATTAGCGCAAGTAGTTATGCAGTTTATTTTATCGAAAATTAGTCTATTGATTGTTGCTCTGAAATACGGGCAATCGCTTTTAGCATATTAGTAATTTGTTCACGGTCGTACTCATTACTAATATGCGTATCTATATCTTCAATAATCGCCCCTAAGTAAATAAACAAACTCTTAGTCGCTTTTTCGTTATCAGATGCTCTAAACAATATGTTTTTAAACGCCTCAAGTACGTTAACCATTACATAGGCGTCATTTTTTGCATAATTGCGAATAGGTGTGAAGTTATCATGCAGCAGCTCATCGAATGATGTTTCATGTAAAAACAACTTAGGATGGTTATCATCACATTGTTTAAGCGAATAATTCACATCATAAATGTCTAATCGCAAAATGAGTAAAATACTCAGCATATCAATAGCTTTTACTGCAGTACCTGGATCATTAATGCCCGGACTCATTGCCTTAACAGCAATCTCAGATATTTGCGTCATTCCATATCGGTAATGATCACTAACATATTCTTCAATGTAAAAAATAAAGCATGCAAGTAGCTCATCAATGAGCTCTGGTTTGTCAGTTAAATCAGTATCGCACTTTAAAAATGGGTAACCTTTTACAGTAAAAAAACCTTGTTTAACAGAGATATAAATTTTAATGTCGTGCTCTTTACAGATAGCGCACAATTTATCGCTATGAGCGCCTTTAAAATAACCTTCCGTTTTACTTTTTATGCTGTACCAGTCGTCAAAGGTCGGAAAATCATCAACAGGATGTTCATGCTGCATAGCTTTAATGCTATTAAGTTCACTTTTAGTATTTTTAAATAAGTCATTCAGTACATTATCGACTTGGATAGCTCTGGATATAGAGTGAATAAAATAAACAAAGAAACCCAGTGAAATTAAGCCAAGTACCAGTGATATAAAAATACCCAGTGAAGGGATGCCCATATTACCATTTCCTATGGTACGAATATTGATGAGCATTAGAATGGTGTAAATTATACTGCCTAAATAAAAGCCTAAAACTAGTTGATGAGATTTACGAGTTATAAGTCCGGGTAATACTCGAGGAGAAAGGCTGGCGCTGGCGCTATTTAAAACTACCATAACCATAGAGAAGCTAAATACAGTTAACGAAATAATGCTTCCCGCTAAAGTACTTAGGATGGTACGTGCATTTTCTTCACTGTCTACTAGCAATACACTTAAGACTTTCTTAACACTCATTGCTGGATCAGAATACTCAACAGCTGTTGTAATTAAAGCAAAAGTCAAAAATACAACAGACAACATAGACGGATAAAATCCTATGCTGCTGATCATTTCACGGTAATTATCGGCTATTTTTCTTGGCGTAATCATGCACTTCCTTAAGAACTGTTAGACTTTAATTAGGATTTTGAGCTAACCTAGCAAATTATATGTCAGCCTAGCAATAAACAGTGCTAGGCGTCTAACTTTAAATAATAAATGGAATAAATTGTGATAGTTTCAACTTTTGCTGCTATTTTGGCTATTTTGTATATTCAACTTAGCTTTCGCGTTATTAAAATCCGTAAAGCTAAGCGTATTTCTTTAGGAGACGGTGGTGATGCAAGTTTACAAGCCGCGATCCGCACCCATGCTAATTTTATAGAATATGTGCCATTTTCTTTAATTCTGCTATTTTTATTAGAGTATCAAGGGTTACCCAGCCATTTTACTTATATTTTAGGTGCGATGTTATTAGTAGGTCGTTTTTGTCATAGTTATGCATTAGCAGATGAAAAAATGCAGCTACGCGTCGTTGGCATGGTTTTAACGTTTTTGATGATCTTCATAAGTTCGGTTATGTTATTAATAACACAGGTTTTTTAATATGATAAGAGTTGTATTTACGATTGCATTCGTATTTGTTTCGAATCAAGTTGCCGGCAGCACAGAAGATACAGCTCATGTCAAAAAATCAACTATTCCACCAAAAGTTTTAAATATAATTTATCCTAAAACCTTGCCCAGTTTAGTTGAAGAAGTTTATTACCCACTTATTTTGTTGGATACAGCACTAAAACGCAGTGGCTACAAATATAAACTAACTGCTGCACCAAAGTTATTAGGTCAAAATAGGGTCTTAAAAGAAATTGAACATGGCGGTGATATTGATGTCACCTGGACTATGACTAACAAAGTAAGAGAAGACAAGTTACTGCCGGTTCGTGTTCCTATATTTAAAGGCTTGTTTGGTTGGCGTTTAATGTTCACAACAGAGCCGAAACTACCTTATTTAAGCCGACTAAAAACCCTCGACGATTTAAAGAAAGTTTACTTTGTACAAGGACAAGATTGGCCCGATACCCAAATATTGCGTGACAATGGCTTGGTTATATCAACGTCAGGAAACTTTGATTCGTTGTTTGTTATGCTCGACAGAGGCCGGGGAGACTTATTCCCACGCTCTGTGCTTGAAATTGAAGATGAACTAGCAGTTTTTAAGCAACAAATGCCTCTGGTTGTATTGCCTCATTTAATGTTGAAATACACCAGCCCAATCTATTTCTTCTTCAACAAAGACAACACCGAAGTTGCAAAAGCAGTCAATAAAGGCTTACGCATAATGATAGAAAGCGGTGAGTTCGATGAAATCTTTTTTAAATACAATGGTAAATTAATAGAAAACGCCCATATTCATGACAAGATTATTGTAGAATTAGAAAACAAAGAACTACCACCGCTAACCCCTGTAGGCGATAAGTCCTTATGGTTACCGATCCAAAAAGTTAAATGAACAACAAAATATTTATTATTGGCCTACCTCGCACAGGCACCACCAGTCTGTGCCATAGTTTTTTACAATTGGGCTATAAAACGGCCCACACAGCGTATACCGAAACAGCCTTAAAAAAAGCAGACGTTATTGCTGATACTCCTGTTTTTAGCGAATTCCCGTTATTAGATGCGCACTTTGCTAATAGCCGCTTTATTAACCTTGAACGAGATTTGTCTAAATGGGTACCTTCGATCCGTCAACTGCTGGCCCGAATGCACACCAATTTAATGCGAAGTGACGGAGGCTTTAACACGCATTTAAAGCGTTGCTACTTTGAGACATTTGGTAAATATTCGTTAGCAGATATTCAGTCTGATGAGTATTTGATTAACTGCTATGAGCAACATCAACAACGTGTCTCTAATTTCTTTAAAGACAAAAAAGCCAACCTATTAACGTTAAATGTTGCACAGCCACACAGCGCTAAAGCGTTACAGACATTTTTAGGTACAGATGCAGATATACAGTTCGAGCAGCTAAATATGGGTGGTAAAGTAACGGCTTGGAATGATATTAAACACCCCGATAAAATTGCCTCCACCAGAAACGGCAAAATTGATAAGTCACTTGGTTACAATCACAAGATTTTATAACAGAAATACGCTAAAATCGCCGCCATTGTTAGTTAAGTAGTTCGTTATCATGTTTGAATTAAAATATCACACTCCATTTGAGTGGACAGAAGGTGTCTTGGCAGATTTTGATACCTTTTTACAAGATCATGCCGCTGCTGAGAAGAAAGCCTCAGGTATGGCAATGTCAATGCTATCGCATTATCCTGACCGTCGTAAGCTTGTAAAAGCAATGACAGACTTAGCTCTTGAAGAAATGATACATTTTAAACAAGTACTTAAGTTATTAATGGAACGTGATGTTTCACTTGGTAATGACCAAAAAGATCCCTATATCAAACAAATTCGTGCGGTATTTAGAAACGGTCGTGATGAGTTTTTAATGGACCGCTTACTCGTTGCAGGTGTAATTGAAGCTCGAGGCCATGAACGCTTTTCATTGGTCGCTGAAGCATTGCCACCGGGCAAAGAAAAAGAGTTTTATGTTGCAATTGCAAAGTCTGAAGAAAAGCACAAAAACCTATTTGTAGAGTTAGCGTACGAGTATTTTGATAAACACGAAGTGGATGCCCGATTAGAAGAAATTCTTGTGGCCGAAGCTGAAATTTGTAAAAAAATTCCGTTTACCGCGGCACTACATTAATTTAAATACTTATGTATTAGGTTGTAAAACCTAATACATAAAATAGGTACTTATAAAACAATAATTAAGTATTTTGTAAATACTTACAACCAGCCAAATTGATTAAATAAACGGTAAATCATTCATATTATCTCCTATAGTTATAATAGAGCTTTTAACAGGGATAGAAGTATGAAATGGATGATGACTCTTACAACCCTTTCATTAATTGGGATTGTTTTTACAGGTAACTCGATTTATACAGAGCTAAAACTATATAAATCGAATAAAAAACCGACTGAAATCAGTGCTAGTATGTATCGTTCGCTAATTTGGCACAGTGATGTATATAAAGATAATGTGTTTTTATATACCGCTGAACAGTATTTTAGTGATGGTATCATTGACACCAGTGAATATATTAAATTAAACCGCTTAGCAAAAGAAACCTCAGGGCCACTTATATTTATTCAGCAAGATAATGAGCAATTATGGCATGCTCGTTTGGCCTATAAACAATATCTTGAAGTACATGCATTAACACAGGTTGCAACCTTAGACTGAATTTAGCTGCATAAATGCTTTAATGAGTGGTTTAAGTTCAACAATGGTAGGCTTGCCACTCAAATAATGAGTATCTATATGATAAGTGTTGCCAAGCCAATAAGGTTCAGCAGTGGTGTTATGGCCATGCACAGAAAAGTCTATGCTGGCATTTTTCTTTGTTATCGTTTGTTTCACAATTGTGCGATCCCACAACAACGATGCCGCGGCATATGGTTTATGCTCACTAGGAGCTTGCCAATTCCAATCTGCAGATACTGTGTGCGACAACCCTATTCGCATACCAGCATAGTCAAGCAAATAAGAAAGAGGGCACTGTAAAAGCTGCTCAGTTATCGCTTTTAATTCATCATCGGTTGCTTGAGTATGCCAACGCCCACCATTTTCAACCCATAGTGAATAGTAGCTATGATCATCGGCAAGTAGCGACTCAAGCATCATGTGCTCATGATTACCCAGTGTCATATAAACACCCAGCTCTTTAAAACGTGATAACAACGCAAAATTGTCGTTGCCTCTATCTATTGCATCACCAAGTGAAAATAAAACATCGTTGCTTTCATCAAAATCGACAGCGACTAAAGCTTGCTCAAACTTAGCTAAATTAGCATCGAGATCGCTGATAATAAATACACGTTTATTTTCGTTTATCTTAAGTTTTATTTGCGTTGGGTTATTGGCTATCGCTTGACAGTTAACGTGCTTCAAAATCCTTTCCTTTAATGCAATATCAATGAAACCCTAACATAAATTGTTGCCAATTTAATACTAACTGGCTAGTATAAAGGGCATAATTTTAGGAGTAATAGCCAACATGAACAACTAAACCTGTTATCCATTTTTACATTTTTCTTTGGAACAACAGGGCTAGTAGGCGTTGCTCACTCTTGTCAGTAGTATAAATCAATTACCATTTTGGTGGTCATACGCTTAGTTCAATTCGCTTTATAATTAAACGAATTGTATCACTGTCCCTGTATAACAGGAGGCAGTATGCCAAAATTACAAGCAGCCAACTTATCTTATCAACACGCCAATGGCGGCCAAGTTCTGAATAATATTTCAGTGTCGTTAAATGCTAAAACAACAGCTTTAGTAGGGCGAAATGGTGTAGGGAAGTCAGTATTAGCATCGCTACTTTGTAATCGCCTTATCCCGTCGTCGGGTAATGTTGTTTGCAATGGTCAACTTGGTTTTTATGAGCAACTAGTTGATAGTCACACATTAAAAAATAAAACGATTATAGACGCACTAGGGCTTAACCACTATTTCAAAGCATTACAGCAAATAAATAACGGTCATTTTACAGAGCACGAACTTAACTTACTTGATGGATTTTGGGATCTGCCCGAGCGATTTTATGCTGAGTTAACTCGTTTAGGCATTTATGGTATTAATGCGAACAGCTGTGCAACAGCATTAAGTGGCGGTCAACTAAGCCAACTCAGATTATGGGCGCTATTTACCATACACCATGACATTATAATCCTTGATGAACCTTCTAATCATTTAGATAAACAAGGTAAAAGCTGGCTTTTAAATCACATAGAACAATTCACTGGGCAGCTACTTTTAATAAGTCATGACCGTGAAATACTTCAAGTAGCCGATGAAATATGGGAACTCACATCTATGGGGTTATCAGTGTTTGGCACCGGTTTTAGTGATTACGTTACCCAAAAAAACTACCAGGTAGCAGCGCTTTAAAATAAGCTATCTCATACTACTAAAGAGCAAAATAAACTGCTATTAGAGCAGCAGCGCAGCAAACAAAAAGCAGCAAAAAGAACCGCTAAAGGTGTAGTAACAAGAAAATCTGGTAGCCAACCTAAAGTGCTTATGGATGCTAAAAAAGATAAAGCGAGCGCTAATTTATCTTCGCAAAATAAAAATACCGCAAAGCGAGAAGAGCTACTTAATAGTAATAAAAAACATATAGTTAGCCAGCTCGAACAAATAAAACAACAGCAGTTTTACTTTAATAATCCTGACACTAAACAACGAAACGCACTAAATCTTGAAAACGTAATTTTACAATATGGGTCGCAAACCCCCATTAACCTACAGATATTCAATAATGAAAAAATACACTTAATTGGTGTAAATGGCGCAGGAAAATCGACGCTACTAAAAACCTTAACAGATGAGTTAAAAATGAGAGCAGGGCACATACATAGGAATAGCCCGTTGTTGTATTTAGATCAGTACTTTTCCTTAATTAAGGCAGAGCTAACTTTGCTTGATAACTTAAAATCCTACTGTAAGACCCTTGATGAAAGCACCGCACGTACATTATTAGCAAGCTTAGGCTTTAGAAAACATGACGTATTCAAGCAAGCGACACATTTAAGTGGCGGTGAAAAAATGAAGCTTGCCATGTGTATCGTCAGTAATATTGAAAGCACCGCATTTTTGTTACTCGATGAGCCAGATAATCATCTAGACCTTGAATCAAAACAGCTCTTGGCTCAATCATTACAAAACTTTAAAGGCGGATTTATCCTAGTAAGTCATGATAATTACTTTGTAGAAAGCATCGGCTGTAATAGGCAAATTGTTCTATAAAATAGTCATTTAAAAATATGCGTACTAGGGTGGTTGTAGGTAGATTACAAGGAATGACAATGAAATTTAAAGCCACTAACCATGTTTTTATTGCTTCGGCTTTTACCCTTGGTTTACAAATTACCAAGAAGTCGCCGTTACACAATAAATTATGTATTGATTACGTTAAGATAAAACTTATCAAAACTTTCTCCAAAAGGACGTAAGAATGATCAAGTTTATAGAATGTGCTTTGATCATTAGCGGCTATTTACAGCCACTAATTACAATGCTCATTGGTTGTGCAGCGATTTACATAAGTGTTATAACTTTTAAAAATGCTAAAGAAACAAGGTTACATAATGAGTTTTTAGAATTAAACACACTTAAAAGAGATGCAATAAAGCTGATTTCAGAAATGACAGCTGATCAAACCATTTCGTCTAATCGAGTTAGAGAGCTTTGCAATGAAGCTTTTTATTAGATCTTGACGAACATGAAGATTATGAGTTCATAAATGCTGAAGCTGAGAAAATCCTCGAAGAACACCTCGTTGATTATAATGATGTTAAAACAAACCTAGAGCATTTAATTTCTGTCATTCACAAATCAACAAGTATAGATAATGTGATCAATACAATTCATAATCTTGAAGAAATAAAGCTCAAAAATAAAAGTGAAACTGATGCACTTTATAACGAATATAAATTTAGATTTAAGTTAAGAGTTAAACAATTTGAAGTAACCAAAAAAGAAAATTGCTTATGTAGAAGCTAATAATAAACCTAATCTTTGAGCTATTAAGTTAACCATAATTAATACAGACTTTGCTGTATTTGCTGCTATTAAGAAAGCTACAAACCATCTAACAATTTGTATGTCAGTAAAATGATCTCGTAATATGCTCATGGAAATGAAGTAAGTCAGGCTCAGGGTGATAGATTTACGAAATAGAAATAAGCATTTTATAGAAACAAAGAAATCGTGAAAAACCAAATTAAGCAAAAAAGGGGCTAAAAAACCTTAAAATCTAACGATGTAAATGGCACTTTAAGATTGGATCAGTTCTACTGATTTTAAAGGTGTTTTTTTGAGTTTTGACTGGATCACTTTTTTAAAAATGACACCATAAGACAGGATCCAATGTGTTTTTTAAATGATAACGCTGGATCCTACTTAAAATAACCTAGAAGCCACGTAAATAAGGGGCTGCAAGAAAATAGATGAACAGAGATATAATATATGAAAATGCTAATAATGTCGAGTTTTTAATCAGTGCTCACGAACTGTTTTAAATAAGCTTTTTATTTCTTTCTTGGGCTTTTTCTAAAACAGTGTAACCAACAGCTTTGTAACCGTTAGCTCGCTTTTTCCACATTCGTTGAAGCATTGGCAAATCATCTACAAAATCATATACAGTTACTTCTGATTTGCCTGGATGATGTCTTTGGATACGGCCAGCATATTGCGCAACCGTACCCTTCCATGAAATGGGTAAGGCGAGAAAAAGAGAATCTAAATATGGTAAATCAAAACCTTCGCCAACATATTTCCCTGTAGCGATGACGACGGTCTTGTTCGGTAAACCTGCTTGCATATCAGCAATTCGCTGCTTAGGATTTTTGGAGTTACACCGCCGTGTAGCTCAATGGCTGAGATACCTTTTGCTTTCAATAATTTCGATATAATACTGATATGTTCTTTGCGCTCACTGAGTACTAAACATTTTCTATCCAGTTGAACCACTTCAGATATTTGATTCGCAATAAGAAGACTACGTTCTTCATGATCTTGCAAGTACTGATAGACCTGTGTGATCTTGATTGCCTCGGAACCATCCAACCAGGTTTTAGGAAAAGACGTACCCGTATCACATCGATATGCCATTTGTGAAAATTTCACGCTATCTGGTTTTGATTCAAATAGCACATCTCCTAATTGAAAGTACATAAGCTTCTCTAAGCCATCTTGGCGCTTAGGCGTTGCTGTGAATCCAAGGATATATTTTGGTAATACGTTCTTTAGTAATGTCTCGTAGTTTGATGCAGGGATATGATGGCACTCATCAACAATGATTTGGCCGTATTGATAAACTTTCTCATTAATATCGACGCCATTCCGACCGATAAGGCTTTGATAAGTAGCGACATCCAATAACCCCGTGAGTTTATCTTTACCACCGAGTAAAGAGCCCATCTGAAATTCATTTAGGAAAATTTTACACCGTTCTATCCATTGTTCTGCAAGCGCTTTGTTATGAACCAAGACTAATGTGTTAACTTCACGCTTGGCAGCTAATGCCAAAGCAACAACAGTTTTTCCAAATCCGGTATTTGCAATAACCAACCCTGTTTCATTTGCCATTAACGCTTTTAATGCTTTGGTTTGCTGAGCACGAAGCACACCCGTAAATTTGACCTCTGACAAAGATTGACCGTTCTGCCGTTTATCCTGATAAGAAACAGAGCACTCTTGTTTATCCAGTAAGTTTTCAACCTGAGATTGCAATCCACGAGGTAGTTGTAAGTAGCCCGATTCAATATGCGCTGCACACAAATATCGCGGGACACCAATGGTTGAAAAGCGCATTGCTTGGCGTTTAAAAAATTCAGGATTACCAAATACGGCTAGTTTTTTGAGACTTGCGATCAGTTGGCTGGGAAGTGGATCGGTAGCGATGTATAGCTTGTCAGCCAGTATTATTTCTATTGAGTCAGGGCAACTTTGTATTTTCGTTGAAATAGAAGGCGATTGTTTTTCCCATGGTTTACTGTCTAGCTCTTGTGGTTCAATGGTGATGTATTCTTTAATTCGCTCAAGCAATGTGAGCATGACATCCGCAGTAATTTTGTCTGTACTTGCCAACGCCTGCCATTGATCACCAATCACTTCTCCATTCTTATCTATAAATGAAGCATTACCTAGCATACGTGGTTGTTTCTGCAAAGGTAGGGCGATGAGGTTACCGAAACCACCTTCAGGTAATTCATCTTGGTTGGGAAACATTCGATCAAAACAATCAAAATTAAGAGTCGGATAATTATCCATGGTCAGATTAAGCAGGGCTGTACCTAGCTGCCGAGCAGTTTTAGCATTTGTTGCTGCTTCGAAGAACAGCCAAAGATGGCCACCGTGACCACTTCGTGATTTTTCAACTAAATTCGGAATGTGTAACGAATCACATACTTGGCGTAAGGCGGTTATCGCATCAAACCAATCAGCTTTATCGAAATCAAAAGCTAGAAAATAGCATTGGTTTTGCTCAGTTAAAGGATAGATACCAATTGTTCGTTGCCCACGCAGATGCGCGTTTATGGCATTTTCATCTAATGGATGAAAAGCTTGATGATGACATTCAGAACAGGCAATTTTAGGTTTGTTGCAGACTCCAGCTTTCCATTCGTTGGCACATGATGGAGAGTAGCCCGATTTACCTTGTTTTGATTCCCAACGAAACGGATAGATATTATTCCGACCGCGAAAGTAGTTTTGAAATAAGGCAAGCTTAGCTCTCGGATCAGCGTATTGGTTAAAGTAGTGAGCCTGTTCAGCTGTCAATTGCTGGGTCAGTAGACGGCTTTCCTCAAGTAACGCCGCTTTACGAGTTTCAATATCTTCCAGTTCAGCTTTAATATTTGCAAGGCGCTGCTCTGGGGTGCTCATGATATTGACCTTTTTATATTCTTCACTAAATTAGGCCGTTAACTTGATGCTTAAAATCCATGATTCCCCGTCGTTATTCATCGAATAACGATTCAGCCCCAATCAACGGGATAAGCCGTAATAAAACATCTTCCATTACACCATTTTCAGCTGTGGTAATTTTTTTCGCACTACGATCTTTCCACGAAAGAGTTTGGATCAAACTGGAAGCTACAACACTTGGTTTATCGAGGTTATTTACTGGTACTTCAGTAGCTTGACCTCGAATACTGGTACTAATAGGGCAGCAAATTAACAACCCCGTTTGCTGATTGTATTCTTTACTTGAAAGGACTAATGCAGGGCGATACTTCCCAATCTCTTTACCTTTCACTGGCTCAAAATCTAGCCAAATAATTTCATTTCGTTTAGGTACATACTGAGCCATTACTCACCCAACTCTTTCCCCGATACTAACGCCAGCTCATCAGCATGAGCTGTATGAGCATCTAAACCATTTAATAACTCTCGCTCACTGAACGGAAAGCGCTTCTTTTGACGTTTGATTGGTTCAATAATAATTTTCTTTCCATCGGCTTTAACCTCAATGTCAGCCCCTTCAACTAAGCCGAGTTGTTTGATGAAAGCGGCAGGGATTATATTGCCAAGACTATTACCGATTTTTCGTACTTGAGTGCGCATATTTCACCTCTTAAGTAAGTATATTGTTATAACATGATTTATTGTACGCCACCTATCTTCAGTGTCAACTTTGTTATAACAAACAAGCTCCTTTGCTAACTATTCACCCGATATAACAATTTACCAGCAAGGATTAACTTCATTAAAAGCCAGATTTGCACATGGTTATTTTAAATTCCCATAGGTGTAGAAATACACCCACCAAAATCTGCCAGTTATAAATTTACATATATATTTCAATATATTGATTAATTAAAGTTGGTTGGTATGATGTTTGATAATAAAGGAGTGTTATTAATTAAAACAGAGGAAGTGAGATGGCGTTATTGAGATACGCAAACTTAGGAATTCACAGGCCAGACATCCTGCTTAGTAAAGCAGTGAGTGGTCTTGGTGACTTTTATAAGTATTTAGACACCACTCGAAAATACCTAGAAAGTACGAAGGCTGTTAAAGCGATAGCTTGGGAAAAGCTGGACGATGCTCAAAGTGGAGTATGGATACAATTAGTTGAGCCTGCCGATAACTGCGGTGATTTCGAAAAGAACTTAAAGCTCTTTTTAGATGAAAGTACCGACACGGTATACGAAGCAAGCCCCGCTAGATGGAAAGCCGTGGGTAGTGCCGCTAGAGAATGCCCAAATTGTAGAAGTCACGGTAAAGCTAAAATGGCTTATGCAACTGAGGAGCACGCGGACGAAATTGCGAGTGAATTAGGCAATGGGCTGTCGTCGTATGAGTGTCCAGACGGTTATGGTTGGCATTTGACTGGGAAATCACAAAGCAATGTTGGATTCAATAAATCCAACGCAATTTCAGTCCTAGACAGAAATGTAGAGAATGACAGCTTGTTATTGGATCGTTTACCTGACCACGACTATTTGGTTATTCGTCCAAACACATACCAGTTAAAGTGTCAGATTAATGCATTACAAAGCTTACAAGACACCCCTTCTATTCACCATCTTCCGCTATTGAGGCTGTTTGAAGGTAAGGATCATGCTAAGTGGCCGAATGTTCCTTATGATGAGCACTTTTTTAACGATGACTACTACGTTCTTACCGATGGTGCAAGAGAGGGAACATCTCAGCAGCGTGAGTTTGTAAATATTGCACTCAATACACCAGACTTTGCCTTCCTTGAAGGCCCCCCAGGATCTGGCAAAACTACAGCCATTTGCGAACTGATTCTTCAATTCATAAAGCGAGGTAAGCGGATCTTACTTTGTGCATCAACACACGTTGCTGTTGACAATGTTCTTGAACGAATGATGTCTGAAGAAAATATTTATCGCGACATGGTGTTACCTGTACGGATTGGAGATAAATCAAGTGTTTCTCAAAAGGCAAAGCCATGGCAATTGGAAGAGTTTGTTAAAACTGAACGCACAAGATTGCTAAAACATCTTCAGCAACAACCGCACATTTCAGTTAGTCAGAAGTTACTTAAAAGTAAGGTCGGTGAAGGTAAACATATTGTTGAGCGTCTTGTTCTTGAAGCGGCGAATTTAGTTTGCGGGACGACTATTGGGTTGCTTCAGCATCCTGATATCAAAAATAAACAATCAACATCGCCAATCTTCGATGTGATGATTATTGATGAAGCATCAAAAACAACTTTTCAAGAGTTTTTGGTGCCCGCGGTACTTGCTAAGCGCTGGATCATGGTGGGAGACCCAAAACAGCTTTCACCTTATGTTGATGATGAAGCTACCGAAGTAAATTTGCAGCCATGTTTACAGGATAGTTATCAGCGAGAAGCATGCGCAGATGTTTTCTCAGCTCGACAAATCAATATTCAGAAACGAGAAGTATCCTTGGTTTGCACTGACGATGAAAAGACAATTGAATTTTATCATCAGCAAGCAAAGGCCAAAAATGTATTAGTTGCATCATCTAAAGGACCGAAGACAGATCTCCCTTACGCATCAGTAGTCCTTGGTTCGTCAGCGTTCATCGCTCAGAATGCTAATCACCTTCCCCTAGATTTGACGACCATAAGGGGACTGCCTGCGTTACCGAAAAAGTTAGAAATGCGACTTGAAGCGCATTCGAGATTAAGTCGTACAAAAATCAAGACCGAGTCCGATAGCTGGGAATCTCAGTTAGCGTGGCGACTGGCTCGTATGTACGAACAGCGCCTAAATACAGAATCTAACGGAAGTTCTAAAACTGCTAACAAGTTAGAGGAAGATATCAAAGCGCTACTACCATTTGACTCAGAAAAAGATACGTTCACTGCAATAGACAGGGTACGTAGGATAGCACTGCCTTCTATTCTTGAATCACTGCAAGTTGGATTTGAACGAACAGAGTATCAGAAACAAGGCACCGCTCTGTCTGATGGACTTCCAGCCAGTGTTTTAAATCAACGACAAATACGGCTTAGTTATCAGCACAGGATGCATCCAGACATTGCCGAATTTTCCCGAGTACATATATACCATGAAAAAGCACTGCAAAGTCCTGATGGCCAAGCTGAAAAGCGGGACTGGGGATACCGAAACGGCTCACATCGTTGTATATGGCACGATGTAAAAGGCCGAAAAGGCAAAGAAGGTGAAATCACCGCTGAAGTAGGAGAAATATTAAAAGAATTAAGTCGCTTTGATTCTTGGGCAAAATCAAACCCAAATGTTGAGAGAAACCAACAAAAGCCTTGGGAAGTTGCTGTTTTGGCTTTCTATCGGGCGCAAGAGCGAGCTATACGTCGAGCTTTACGAAAGTGGACGGGAAATCATCATGGAGTAAGGCATTTCTATCGAGGTGAGAAATCCTCACCGTATATTGATATTCAGATATGTACCGCAGACCGTTTTCAGGGACATGAGGCTGACTTTGTCATGCTTAGTTTCGCAAATAATCATCCCACGAGTTTTCTCGAAAGCCCAAATCGCTTGAATGTGGCAATTACGAGAGCCAAGCATCAGCTCATTGTGTACGGAAACCGCTCTGCAATGCAAAAGGCATCGGGTGTGTTAGGTACTTTTGCTAGCAATTCTTACTGGTCTACAACAATCAAGACTGAATCACAGGAGGCACTATGAGCCATGACATCATACTAAAACGAGAAATCAAAACTGAAACTTGGCTCATACAGGGTGAAATCGCGCTGGCAGATAGCCGTCCAGAAATAAACTGCGTGCTGCAATTCCTTCACGATTATCCGAATGCGAGTTCAGCTGAGTGTTCCGAGCATTTATTTGGAGACAAAATCGGACGTCGTGTCGTTGCTGATAGATTACTAAATATATGTCAGTTATATGGGCTTGCTGAGTCTAGTCGAGACCAATACAGGCTCACTGAATCAGGACTGATTGCTCTTGAGAAAGATCAAATCCTCGTGCCAGAAGATGGATGTTGGAGCCTTTGCGTTTGTCATGAGCCTTTATTACCTCATCCACTTCTTACTATTGAAGCGCACACAGAGCCTAGTGCAGCGTCAATCGGACTTGGAAAAAACAGAAACGAGTTAAATGAAAGAGCAAAGCGACTAGTTGAGGTTCCTCAACTAGTTAAAGACGTTCGTGGCCAGAAGGTTGAACCAATAGGTGGTGGCTCGGAAGTACGCGTTGACAAAATTGAATTCAAAGGTGAGCGCATCTCACCTCAAGGAAAACCGTATTACATCGAATGGAATGTGACTGATGGCAATGTCGATGTGAAGCGAGGAAAAGATCTTATTTTTTCACGTCGGGTTGAACCAATCAGTCGTCAGCAAGTTTTGAAAGTACTTATGCATAGTGAGGGCTTGCTTGAACAATGGGATGAGCAAATGGAAATCTTGTCAGTGGTTTTTGAAAATACTACTGAATCTGAGCGAATCAATATGAAACGCTCGGTAAGTGTAAAAAGACCATCTGTTCACAAGTCGGGCTCGTTTGATGCGATGAAGTTACACAATATTTCTATATCAGCATTGACTGAATTGGATGCTAGAAAGTGGGCTGAATGGAGATTAGAGAAAAATATCAATATGTATGCCACTAATAGCAAATACCGAATTTGGAGAGAGAAAGCACTCGAACCTTTTAGAGATTGGAATTTTACACTACCTGATAGGGCTGAACTAGCAAATCAGTTTTGGATTGAAGAAGACCAGCAAAATCAGCATACCTGGCATGTAATTGCTGCCCATGATTGGAACCTATAAGGAATAATAGTGATGAATCTAATTGAAAAGTTTACTAAGACAGAAACCAAGATTGTTGATCAATCAAATACCAAATTGCCCCCTGTGCTTTTGCCTGTTTTACCTAAACAGGTAACTGAACCACAACCTATTAATAGCTCTTTGTTCTGCAATGAGCTGCAATCAAGAGTTGTCGAATTAATCGATAATGCCGAGCACTCGGTTATTCTTAGTACGTTTTTGCTTGCGGATGAGAATGTCGAATCGGCTGTCCTAAAAGCTGCAAAGCGCAAAGTTCGTGTGTATATACTATTGGCATGTGAGACTCGTCTTGATGGCGATGTGCCTGATGATGACTTTGGTAAAAAGTGTCTTGTGCAGCATAAGCAAATGTTAAACAAATTGTCCGGACATGTTCACTTTGCATCTGCACCACATTTTCACGCAAAGGCTGTTGTCATAGACGCATTGCATGAAACCAGTAATGCGAAAGGGTTACTGTTAACGGCAAACCTTACAGAAGAAGCACTTAAACGTAATGAAGAGTTAGGTGTCTCGCTTTCTCAGCATCAAATAGATGAGATCGTGAAAGTGTTTCGCTGGGCAATCTTCGAGAGTGCGCAGCACCATATGACAAGTCCTGGTGAATTTTCAGCATACAAGTCGCCAGGCAATGTAGGATATCCAAGGGAATTAACTGAAATACTGGTCACATCTAGTGAAGGCGCTCGAATTAGGGAACACGCATTAGCGTTGATCAATCAAGCGGAAAAAGAACTCATCATATCCAGTTTTGGATGGCAAGAAGACCATCAGCTTGTAAAAACAATTTGTGAACGTGCTAAGTCGGGGCTAAAAGTCACCATTCTATCTCGCCAAAGACCCGCAGCCATGCCAGCGTTGTTGGCTATGAAACAGGCTGGTGCATCGGTGATGTGTTTTAAATGGCTGCATGCCAAGGCGATTGTAGTGGATGGTATGCATGGCATGGTGATGTCGGCCAATTTTCAAGCGCATGGTATGGATCAAGGCTTTGAGTTAGGCGTAAAACTCACCGGTACTCAGGTAAAAGAGCTGATGAACTGCTTAGATGTGTTTTTAACTAATAGCCACAATGAATTGAATATAGATATGAATCTAGGGATTATTTCTGGTGGTTTTGAAGCTTGGGAAAATAATGCATTCAAGAGGTATTCAGTTAGCGAAGTAGACGTTGTTGAGTTATCGCCTATAAAAGCAGATTGTCTGTCTGATATGGATAAACAACCAAACATACCTAATGCAAACTGGCGGGAAAATACCTCTCACAAGATTGAGTATAAATGGCGAATAGAGCCGCCTGTTATCACTAACAAAAGTTCAGAGTATTTCAGACCACCAACAGCTAAGGATGAAACTTCCAAAAAGCAGGATACAGGCTCATCCAGAAAAAGTTATGAGCCAAAGGTTGTTCGACTGACAAAAAAACAGCTAGCTATTACTGTACGCAAAGAGTCTGACTTTGCCTTAGCAAAAAGTCTGAAGCAAATTGAATTGCCAAATGCCCGAATCGTATTGGAGGCGTAACTGTGGATATGATAAACACGCTACTTTGTTGGCACTCAAAAAGAGCTGGAGTTGAAGTATTAGATGAAGCGTTAAAGCGGCTTAAAAACCGTAAAGTTTCTATTAATAAAGTGATAGTTCTAACTCAGTCAGCTGATGATAACAGCCACTACAAAGAGCATGAGTTTGGCGATATTCAGATTAGCTTTCGAATTGTAGATCTTGAGAACCCAGCTGATCACAAAGAAATTTATCACGCAATAGAATCTGAGATCATCCCAACACTAAAGCTTGAGCAGCACCTTCATATCAATATTTCGCCGGGAACTCCGGCCATGCATGCAGTTTGGTTGATTTTTCATGCAAGGGGGCATTTCCCACATGGAACAATCCTCTGGTCATCACAATATAACCCCGATACAAAAAGAACGAGCATTGCAAAAGTTGATTTCAGCGTAAACACGTATTTGGCAGAGATCACCGCCATTTCAAATTCGGAGGGCGGTTACGCCCTTTACGATTTAGACCCTAAATCAAAAGCAAGACAGGATGCACTACAAACGTTAAAACAGTTCTCTAGCGTCTCTAAAGCTCCGTTACTTGTATTGGGGGAACGTGGTATAGGGAAAACGAGGTTAATAGAGACTGTTGTTGGTAAGGTGAAGCACAAGCAGGTTGTTACGCTTGCATGTGGTGGGTTAGATTCTCAGGTGGTTGATAGTATGTTGTTTGGCCACGTAAAAGGGGCATTCACTGGCGCGGAAAAGGATCGCAATGGGCTTTTGAAAGAAGCAAATGGAAAAGTATTGTTCTTAGATGAGATTCAAGATTTACCAACTTCGGTTCAGCGAAAGCTGGTTCGAGTGCTTCAAGATAACCATCACAGTTTTCGCCCTGTTGGAAGTGACACTGAGGAAGCATCAGACTTCGAGCTAGTTTGTGCGAGTAATAAATCACTTGAGCAATTGGCAACGATACTCGATGCTGATTTCTTTGATCGTGTATCAATGCTGACAATATCAATACCTCCACTTCGTGCATGCAGAGAAGATATTCTGTCGGATTGGCAAAGAATCTGGCAGGAAGTTAATGTTAACCCCAATCTGCCTGCGGAAGCTCCGGTGTCAAATGAATTAATCCAGTTTTTTAACTCGGCATATTTACCAGGTAACTTACGTGACCTAAAAAAGCTGGCATACATGTCTTGTGCGTTTTTGAGCTCTCAAACTACAGAGTCGGCAATCTCTAGCTCATTAGCTGCGTTGGGCGAGCCTGTTATCCAGGAGGATAGTCCTGACACAAGGTTTGCATTTGGTGATTTAACCAAGACAACTAAGGATGAGTTAACGAAAGCGTTTCATAAGGAATTTGCAATAGTAGCCAAAAAGCAATTCGGTACATGGGTTAAAGCCGCAGAAGCATTGAAGGTGGATCCAAAAACCCTACAAAAGTATATGCGAGAAAGTCGTTGATTCGTTTTTATTAGACTAAGTCAAACTGTAATGAATTACAGTCTGATTTAACTAACTGAATCGACACCATAAACTAGACACACGATTGACTCATAACAATGAAAAAAAGCACTATTAATGACAATATCCGACGTAATAGTGTAAAAAGCAATATTATGGCGAGCCAGTACAGATATGACACCCTATGTTTAAGCGCAGAAACATAAAAGTATTTTAATTAAATTGATTAGTCTAAAAAATTAGTGACACTTCTGAGATTTTAGTGACACTTCCGAGCAATTGGAAACACTTCGCGCTAATCTATAGTAAAGATAACTAAACTTTGATTGCCTTATGTCTAACACCTTATAATCAATCGTTGAATTAGGCACATAACAAACGCTTCTGAAGGAAATCGAGGCTACGGCAATAGGAGAGTAGGGATGTCAGTTAAGAAAAAGGATGATCGACAACAAAAATTCTTTACCTTTCTACAGAAAAAGCAAAACGCTGGACAACTGTTTAGTCGTGAAGATGTAATTGCTGCCACCGGTTGGGAGGCAAATACATTTAAGACATATTTAAACAAGCGTCAGATATCACAATTCTTGGTTGAGGTTTCGGCTAATAAGTTTGAGGCAATAAATACCGTTGGTATTACGCTAACTGAGTTTAAGAAGCGGTTATCTCAAAGCAAGCACTTTCAAGAACTTGGGCATAAGTGTAAAAGCAATCTAGCCAAGGCTCTACTTAAAAAGTCTAAAGATAATATGATGCTGGCATTAGAGTTGTATAACAGACCCTCATTGGAGAATAAACTCGATGGCTTTGTGATGTTGTTCTGTACAGCATGGGAACAATTATTAAAAGCTAAACTAATTGAGAGAGATGGTGAGCACAAGATATACGAAAAAGTTAATGGTAAGAAAGGATTGAAACGCACGATACCGTTACGTGTGTGCTTAGACAGGATCTATGAGCAGAAGAATAATATTCGCCGCAATATTGAAATTATAGCGGACTGGCGCGATGAGCTGTTCATTTATTAATGCCAGAGATTCAATCGATTGCGTCCAGAATATTCCAGTCAGGCGTACTAAATTTTTCAGCTGAGTTTGAGTCATTCGCTGAAGTGCCATTTATTTCTTCCCAACATACAGGCATGTTATCTCTGGTTGGAGATTTCCAACTACCACCGGCGTCACTATTAAAGTCACTTTATGGCTCCGCCGCAGATCAAATATTAGAATTAGCTAGCCAATTAGAACAAGATATCGAAGCAGCGGATGACATTACGTTTGCCATACCGATTAACGTGTCTTTGATGTATACGCAGGATCAGAATGGAACACAGGTGATACTTGCCAAGGCCAATGGCAAGAAAG
The DNA here is from genome assembly GCF_021532595.1 of Pseudoalteromonas sp. OFAV1. NCBI lineage: Bacteria > Pseudomonadati > Pseudomonadota > Gammaproteobacteria > Alteromonadales > Pseudoalteromonadaceae > Pseudoalteromonas > Pseudoalteromonas sp. OFAV1. The sequence goes on along the minus strand of NZ_JAKGBG010000004.1, from coordinate 88,185 downwards.
AAGACATTGAGAATCTCAAGAACGTACTGATGGTAGAAAAAGCGGTAAACCCTGAAAAGTCTCATTCATTTACACGAAGCAAATTGCTGTCTAGCGTTTTAGAGAAGCTGCAAAAGTATGATGACGTAAAACTAGGGCGTTGCTTAGTGTACACAGCTGGTGCAAAACCATCTTTGAACACCAACTGTATCGACGCTTGTATTCATAAGTTGAAATGGAAATCCAACGACAACGAGTATCATCATTACATTAAAGTATCAGACAGACACCTTTATTCGATGAGTGCGGTCGATGAACTTGGAAAGAGAATTACAGAAAACGAAAACTTTGTAAGAGAAGCTAAAGAGAAATACAACCGGCGTAATAAAAAGTGAAAGTTATGACGCGCTACGTAAATAAATAGGCGTTGGTGCACGCATTTAAATTTAATTCACGTAGCGTCGCGTTATTAGCATATACAAATAATGTCAGTTTTCAGCCATCAAATGGCAGAATTGTTCAAACCAAATCCCAACAAAGGGATCCAGCGTTAAAATATCAAAATTTAAATTCCTTAAATCTAATGTATGTGTAACCAGTTGAATAGTGGTGTGAATTTTTGACACACAAGACTGGATCGATCCAGAGTTAAAGTGCTAATTACAACGACTAATGAGGCTGCTTATAAAGATAAATACTTTATTTAACATAATATAAATTATAGGAAGTGATACATCTATAGATAACCACACCTATACTCTGCGTGCGCTAAGTCCAATACTAGACGGTATCGGACATTGCGGTAGTGTTTTATCAACTTATTCATTTAATTCGTGGCTGTTTCTTGAGCTTAGCTACTCCATAGCATATATTAAAACTATCAACTTGAGATGTAACGATAAGATGTAAACGATATGGAATTTGTGAAACCGTTAGAGCCAATTTTGATAATTGATGATATGCAAGATATCAGAGATTATTTAAATCAAATTTTAACTGGTCTGGGTTTTGACGATATTTTAGAAAGCCGAGATTTTGAATCAGCAAAAACTGTTATTGAGGAAAAGTCTCCAAATGTTATCTTTCTAGATATTGAGCTTCCTAATACAGACGGCACTGAGATCCTTGAATACTTAAATGACCATCACCCACATACTCATGTTGTTATGTGTTCCGGCCATAATAGTCTTGAGAATGTGCAAAATACTTGGGAACTTGGTGCTAAGGGTTTTATTGCAAAACCATTTAATGCCAAAAAAGTCGATACTGTCATGAAGCGCCTAGAAATGATGGAAACCATCGCAAGTTAAGTAGTTTATGAACTCAACAATCAATCTTATTATAGATGAACTATCTACTGTTATTCTTGGTAAACAACAACAAATTAAACTTGCTCTAGCTTGTTTGTTTAGCGAAGGCCATTTATTAATTGAAGATTTACCTGGGATGGGAAAAACCACATTATCTCATGCACTTGCGGCAGTCTTAGGGTTATCTTACCAACGTATTCAATTCACCAGTGATTTACTTCCATCAGATATACTAGGAACAAATATTTTTGATGCAAAGGAACATGCGTTTTCTTTTCATCAAGGCCCTGTTTTTAGTCAGGTTGTGTTAGCAGATGAAATAAATCGCGCGGGACCTAAAACACAAAGTGCGTTACTTGAAGCCATGGAAGAAAAACAAGTTACTGTTGATTCGGTTAAACATGCCCTGCCTTCTCCATTTTTTGTTATCGCAACACAAAATCCAGTAAATCAATCAGGTACTTACCCGTTACCTGAGTCACAATTAGATCGTTTTTTCATGCGTATTAGCTTAGGCTTTCCTGATAAACAAGCAGAAAAAAGCTTAATTTTAGGTTTGAATAACCGCAATTATGATGAATTACCAGTTCGCATTACCCCTGAGCAACTTGCTGTTATTCAAAAAGAAATATCTTCAGTTACATTGAGTAACGCGGTTGTTGATTATATTTTAGAACTGGTTGATTACACACGCCAAAGCTCTCATTTTGTTAATCCTTTATCGCCAAGAGCCAGTATTGCTATTTCGCGTGCAGCGAAATCATGGGCTTATATTGAAGGACGTGACTTTGTGTTACCTGAGGATGTTCAAGCTGTATTTAGCAGTGTGACTGATCACCGCCTTGGTTTGAACAATCAAGATAGTGGCTATGCATTAAATCATGTGCCTGTAAGCTTATAAGCATGTTAAAGCGCCCTGCTTTTATTATTTCTGAAATTGGCCAATCCATTTTCAATAAATTTTTGAAGAATAAACATAACGTTAATGAGATCTCTCTTCAACATAAAAACATTTATGTATTACCTTCTAAATTAGGCATGAAGTTTTTACTCATTGCACTGCTTAACTTTGTGATGGGCATCAATTATCAAAACAATCTGATCTTGGCGATGGCCTATTTGATGGTAGTTATTTTGGTGTTCTCGATTCTCACTGGTTATAAGAATATGCGCGGTTTATCTGTTAAGTATCTTTTTGCTATAAATAGTTATGCTCCAAAATCTCAATATGCGCGTTATCAGTTACAATCAACCTCTAGTAGCCAACAAGTAAAATTAATGATATCTGGCTCAGAGTCAGAGACTATATCGCTGGATAACTCGGACAAAAAAACCATTGAAATAGCACTTAACTGTACTAAACGTGGTGTTTACGGTCTTGAAAAAGCAAAAATAATAAGTCACTTTCCATTTGGTTTAGTGTCTGTGTGGAGTTATATTCAGCCGAGTGATGTGATCTATGTTTACCCTACTCCTAAATTAGCAGAAAACTTAGATATTGAGTTACATGAAGAGCTGAACGATGCAGGTGATAATGCACAATCTAGAACAGGTTCTGATGAGTTTTATCAATTAACACCTTTTATTAAAGGCTCAGCTTTGAATAAAGTATCATGGAAACACTATGCAAAAACACAGCAATTGTTGAGCAAAGAATTTACCAGTGATACGACTCAAGAGTTAGCGCTTAATTTTAATATGCTAAGTGGTAATACAGAGTATCGCTTAAGTCAGCTATGTTTTTTAGTTAATCAACTTACAGAACAACAAATCGCTTTTTCATTAACTTTGCCAAAAAAGAAAATTTCAAAAGCGTCTGGTGATGTCCATCAAACAGCTTGTTTAAAAGCCTTAGCGGAGCATTAGTTGTGAATTTATCGCTTATTAATGCCGTTTTATCATTCCTATTTATAGCAATCAGTGGCTTATTATTTAGTGAGATCCCTAGTTCGTTTTTATTCATATTAGTCGGCTTAAGTTTTTTTAATCTCGTGTTAGACCGGTTTTATAAAAAACTCACTGCACTGATGGCAAATATCCTTGCGGCACTGTGTTTAATTGCACTGTTTGTAACTGTAGGGATTAGCGATACAGTTAAACTGTTTGTATCTATGATGTTACTCGCTAGTACTTTTAAATTGTTGCAAGCTAAAGCTGTAAAACACTATCAAACCGTATGTTTACTGGTATTTTTTAACCTTTCCACGGTATATTTGTTCTATCAAGGCATTTTAGAGACCCTGCTTGTCAGCTTGCTTTACATCATTAACTTTGCGGTTCTGGGTTATTTATCAAGCCCTAAAAGCTTCAAGTCTGCCAATAAGCAAAGTATTAAAACAGTTTTACTCGCATTACCAGTATCGGTTTTTTTAATTATATTTTTACCTAAACTCCCTGCATTTTGGCAACTTCCGGGGCCAAAGCTTGCAAAAACTGGCTTATCTGAACAAGTTGACCCTTTTGCAATTGCCAAGCTTGCAGAGTCTGATGACCTTGTGTTCAGAGTTGAAGAGCAGCCGAACTCGACCTTACAAGCGCCCTATTATTGGCGCAGTTTAATTCATGATGCCTTTGACGGTCAGCAATGGTTAGTATCGGACATTTTGAAGTCTCAACAATTTAACGACAATCGTAGTGTCAATATTGAAGAACCTAACGTTGAATATAATGTTATTGCCGAGCCGTCATCATCGAACTGGCTTTTTGCGTTAGGGTTTGCCACGAGTAGTCATAATAATGTGGCAAGCACATACAACGGTTTACTAAAACGTAAAGGCAATCTAAATAAAAATATTAAATATGCTGTGCAAAGTACGCAAGTAAGTTATAGCCTAACTCCTTTTGAGCAGCGGCTTTATACACAACTTCCCGTTGAAAGTAACCCCAAGACTCGTGAGCTTGTAAATAATTTAGCCAATAAAAATACTACCGCACAATCGTATTTCAATGCTCTATTAGGCTATTTTAATACGCAACAATTTAGCTATACCCTAACTCCTACTCCTATGCTTAATAAAAACACCATTGATCAGTTTGTGTTTGAAAATAAGAGTGGGTTTTGTGGCCACTACGCCAGTACAGCAGCTTTTATGTTTCGTGCGGCAGGTTATCCAGCACGCGTTGTATCAGGCTACTTAGGTGCGGAACGACAAGGCACAACCCTTAATATTTACCAATATGATGCACATGCATGGGTTGAAGTATTTTACGATGAGCGTTGGCATGTTTTCGATGCAACTGAAGTTGTTGCACCTGAGCGTCTCAACGGTTCGTTGTCAGAGTTTCAAGCGTTGAGCGAACGGTTTAATGATAATTTAAACTTTGGCTTAAAGCGCTGGAGTCACTTAAAAGCGATTAATTGGCTTCGTATTAAATTAGAAGAGCTTGATTACAAGTGGACAAATTGGGTTTTAACTTTTGACGAGCAATCGCAACAAAACTTATTTAAAGCGCTTTTTGGTAATAATGCATTTTGGTTAACTCCATTGGTAATTATGGTAACTCTCGCACTTTGTTTTACCAGTTACTTTTTATACAACAAGCGTTTACCTCGCAGTTCTGAACCACTTGTTTTTGAACTGATGCAGCTTTATCGCTGGGCTGAAAAACAACAAATTCACTACGATAAAACAAACACTCCTTTGCAAAATATCGCTTTGATGAAGCGCTCAAAGCCAACAGTTGCCAGCAAACTAGCTAAATTTGAACAAATATTCATCGAAGTACGTTATCAGCAACAGGCTTTTAATCAAAACCGCAAAAAGCAGGTACGACTTCTGTTAAACTCCATCAAAACAGCAAAATAGAGAAAACCATGAATGCAGTAATTATTGGCGTTATTTTGATGCTGGTACTAACTCTTTGCCGAATTAACGTTATTGTCGCAATGACACTGAGTGCGATTGTGGCTGGTCTAACTGCCGGGCTTGGTCTATCAGAAACACTGAATGCATTTAATGACGGGCTCTCTGGTGGTGCAGAAATAGCATTAAGCTATGCCATGTTAGGGGCATTCGCTGTGGCTATTTCAAAATCAGGATTGACCCGAATACTTGCTTCAACCCTGTTAAAACAGGTGAATGAGCACAGCCATAAAGGCGAAACAACGCTAAGTTATTTTATTTTAGTTATTATCTTACTTTGCGCGATCTCTTCGCAGAACCTAATCCCAGTGCATATAGCCTTTATTCCCATATTGATCCCACCGTTGCTAGTGATATTCAACAAACTGCGCTTAGATAGGCGTGCTATTGCGTGCATTTTAACTTTTGGTTTGGCAACCTCGTACATGGTTTTGCCCTATGGTTTTGGTGGAATATACTTATATTCAATTTTACATAAAAACTTAACCGATAATGGTTTAGAAATTGTGAATACCCAGGTGCCCATGGCAATGATCATCCCTGCACTTGGCATGGTTGTAGGTTTGTTAATCGCAGTGTTTATTAGCTATAAAAAACGCCGTGACTATGCTCCACACCCGCTTACTGAAACACCTCCAAATGTTGTTATCGAACAACCTAAAAAAGTACTTATTGTGGGAATTGCAGCTGTGCTTTGCTCGTTAGTAGCTCAAAGTGTTAGCAATTCGATGATATTAGGTGGACTAGTTGGTGTAATGATTTTCAGTTTATTTGGAGTTGTTAAATGGGAACAAAATAGTGATGTTTTTAGTAAAGGCGTTGCTATGATGGCGATGATTGGCTTTATTATGATTTCTGCACAAGGGTTTGCTTCGGTAATGCAAGCAACAGGTGATGTCACCTCCCTTGTTAGTTCAGCAGCTGGCCTTATGGAAGGGAATAAACCACTTGCTGCTGCATTAATTTTACTTGTTGGGTTACTAATAACGATGGGCATTGGTAGCTCATTTTCGACGGTGCCTATTATTGCCACCTTATTTGTACCGCTGGCATTAGAACTAAACTTTTCAGTAATGGCCACTGCGGCGCTTGTTGGCACTGCAGGGGCATTAGGTGATGCAGGCTCCCCCGCATCAGATTCTACACTTGGGCCAACATCTGGTTTAAATGCAGATGGGCAACATGACCATATATGGGATTCTGTGGTACCGACATTTATTCATTTTAATATTCCGTTGCTGATCGCCGGTTGGATTGCAGCTATGGTATTGTAAAAGGCCCTTCGGGGCTTTGTTACTGACTAAATAGCACCCTCAAAGCCCTATTTAAATCATGAAAGCGAATCGGTTTAGTTAATACTTTGTTCATTCCCGCATCTATACAGATTGCTTTATCTTGATGCGAAGCATTGGCTGTTAACGCTACTATGGGTAAGGTCATCTTTAATTCATCACGAATGTATTTTGTTGCGGTTATACCATCCATAACGGGCATCATCATGTCCATAAGAACTAAATCAAAGTGTTGTTGTTGTAACTTTTCAATTGCTTGTTGGCCATGATCAGCCAATGTGACATGGTGATTAAGCTTTTCTAAGAAAGCTTTAATCAACACTTGATTGGTCTTATTGTCTTCAGTTACCAAAATAGCGATAGGCTCTAATGTGTTTTCGTCGTCAACTACTTTGGTATCAGCACTTACAACCGTATAGGGGATCTGAATAGTAAACTTAGTACCTACATTTTGTTCACTAACAACTTTAATATCCCCTTTCATTAGATCAACAAGGCTCTTTGTTATGCTTAAACCAAGACCAACCCCTTCAATCTGCCGGTTTACACCATAGTCATGTTGTTTAAAGGCATCGTAAATTGAATCAATATGTGAAGGAGATATTCCCTGCCCGGTATCTGATATTTCAAAGTGTAGGTATTGGTCAGTGTAATCTGCTACAAAATTAACTGTCCCCACTTTGGTAAACTTAAAAGCATTATCAAGAATATTAAAAAGTATTTGCCCTACTCGCGCACTATCAATATTTATTTTATCCGGTAAGCCGTCTTTGATTTGTGTAGAAAAAACAACGTTAGTGCCTTGTGTTATCTCTAAAAACTGTGATGCAATATTCTTCACCAAGGCATTGATGTCGGTTGCTTTAATGTCTAAATCTAATGAGCCACTTTCAATTTTAGAAAAATCCAGTACGTCACTAATTAAATCAAGTAATAAATCGGCACTTGAATTAGCATAATCAAGCCAGCGGCTTTGTTTGTCGGTAAGTTTTGAATCAGCAAGCAAATCTAACATTCCGACTATCGCATTCATAGGGGTACGTATTTCATGTGACATCACGGTTAAAAATTTAGATTTAGCAAGATTCGCTTCTTCTGCCTTTTCTTTTGCTAATTGCAAAGCTTGCTCACGGTCTTTGTTTACTGTGATATCTTTTGCAATTCCGAGGTACCCTCTAAACTGACCCTGTGCATCAAACTGTGGCTTGCCACTAAATGATACCCATGCCGATGGTGAGGAGTTAACTTCAAACTCAAAATCAAGAAACTCAGCATGCTCGGCTAAAAGATGTTTAAAGTGAGACCATTTTTTAAGCTGTTTTTGTTCTTGCTGAGTAATGATCGCATCGAAATTTTTATGTAAAAAATGACGTTTATATAAATTACTGTGGCTAGCTGTGGTCAGCACATTAATAAACCGCTCTTCTTTATTGGTGCGCCAAAACCATTCACTGGCAAAGTCTCTAAATAATTCTGACAGCTCTCCAAGGCGAGTTAATAACGAGGTCGAATGAAATTTTTGCCTATTTAAACGTGTTAATTGCGAATACTGCCATGCAACTTGCTGTAATAGCACATGGAGCGCTGTTGATGCTTTTTTAGAAAAATAGTCACTTTCTTTAACTGAAAAAAACACAAAACATTGCATGCTTTCTTCAGACAAGGCGACTTTAAATATCAAGGCATCATTAAGTGGCTCTGAGCTTAGGAAAACATGGTTAGTATTAAAAAAACACCATTCGTCGTTACTGGATTTTAGTATTTCCTTTAGTAATTGTTCATCAAATTCAAGGTGTTTTGTGGTTCTCATTTCGAAAGATGCTTTGTCATGTTCGATATTGATTAAACAAAGTTCGTTAAAAGTAAAGTACGGAGCTAATACATGTTCAAGCTGCGCTTTCAACGCTCGACTGTCATTTATACCGTGAAACTTGCGAAGTTCACTCTGTAACTGTTGTAAATTTAATTCAGCCATTGCTTTTCCACGTTGATATTGCGTCGCATATTGCAAATAAATGCCCCACTTTTAGTGTAGACACTAAACCTAGAAAATAAAGTATTTAAATTTCATTACCTTATAAAACTTAATCTTTTGGTACAGACTATGCTTTTAAGTAGTATTGAACGAATAAGGGGTAAGAATCATGAAAATAGTATGCATTGGTGGTGGCCATGGTTTATCTCATATGCTCAGTGCTATAAGACCTCATTGTGCAGAACTAACTGCGATTGTAGCAACAACCGATAATGGTGGTAGCACTGGCAAGCTAAGAAATAGTCAAGATGTTGTTGCATTGGGTGACATACGGCGCTGTTGTTTACAGCTTGCAGATAATGACTCACTTATTCATCAAGTATTTCACCACCGTTTTAGTGGCGGTGAACTCGATGGCCACAGCTTGGGTAATTTAGCATTATTAAGTTTAACGCAGCAAACAAACTCTGCGACTCAAGCAGTAGCATGGTTTAACGCAATGTTAGGAAACTCTGAAAATATTTTACCCATGTCAGATGAACCTACCGATTTACTTGCGGTGTTACCTTCTGGTTTAAAAGTATTTGGCGAATGCGAAATTGATTCTCTGGCGGAATTACCTGATTACGTCACCCTTTCTCAAAATGTAAATGCCGCACCAGGTGTTATTCAAGCAATAGAAAACGCAGATATGCTTATTATTGGCCCAGGCAGTCTGATTACCAGTGTTATGCCAGCCATGTTAGTAGAAGATATTGCCAAAGCCGTACAAAACACATCTGCATGTAGAGTGTTTATTGAAAACATCGCTAAAGAAACCAGTGTTATTAAATCGCTCGATATGAAACCTGTTGACTGGCTTGAAGGCATGCTGGGCTATAGTTTTTGCGATTTAAGTATTTCTTTAGATGCACTTAGTGAAATTGTTTCGCATTTTAATGATGTGGTGAAATCGGCTAATCAACAACACGATATAGAGCAGTTAAGTACGGTGTTTGGGGAAATCTTAAAAATGCCGCTCAGTTTAGAGACTGAGCATGAGCAATTAATTCGCGCTGATCAAGCTCTGCGCGTGGGTTGAGGTCTGTGTAAATTGATCTTGTAACGTACTGATTAGGCTAACAAGTTGGTCATCGAATTGTTCTGCTTTAGCTTTCATTTCAATTTGTTCGGCAAGTTTTCCGACAGCTAATGCACCATAGCTCAGGCTACTGCTTTTTAAGCTATGCGCATTAATTTCGATGTCAGTTTGCTTGTTTGGATCAGCTAGGCTTGAAACAATTTGACTGGATTCAGTGATATAGACTTGCAAAAGCTGTTTAGCTAAGTCATCACCAACATCCTGTTTTAACTGAGAAAATGTAGCATTATCTATCATGGTCTCACCTTGGAGTGAATATGAAATACAGTGTTATTTTATTTGTTGATTCAAGCCTGATAGGTGGAATCGAAAGTCACCTAATTGCTTTAAATAAGCTTTTAGAACGAAACAATATTAAGAGTTCAATCCTATTTTATCAAGATCATAATAATCGGGATTTTTACTATCGCTTAGAGCAAGAAAATATCGTCTATGGTTTTGCTGGCGGGAGCTTAAAAAGTTTAAACGATATTTTAAAATCGTTTCCTCGTTCAGCGTTACTGCACACCCATGGGTACAAGGCAAGTATCATGGGTAAGTTAGTATGCCGCTGGCAAAACCGCCCTTGCATTTCGACTTACCATGCTGGAGAAGTTGGCCGTGGTAAAGTCTTTTTATATAACAAGCTTGATAAGCTTTTAAGCTTCTTTTCTAAAAACTTTGCAGTTTCAAATCAATTAGCTGCCGATATTTACAATGCCGAAGTGCTTGAAAACTTCATTTCTATTCCTAATGCTAACCCGACATTAGAACCTAAATGCAAAAGCAATTTAAATGTTGGTTTTGTTGGTCGGCTTTCAATAGAAAAAGCGCCCGATATATTTGTAGATGTTGCTAAGCAATTTGCTACTAGTTCTTTAATTTTTCATATGTTTGGCGATGGACCTATGCGTGACGACCTTGAGCTTTCTTCAGTATCCTTTCACGGCATGTGCGACCAACATGAAATTTGGCAAAAACTCGATGTATTAGTGGTCTGTTCTAGGGCTGAAGGACTGCCAATGGTAGTGCTTGAGGCAATGTCGCATGGCGTATTAGTTATTGTCTCTCCAGTTGGGCAATTACCTCATATTGTGAGCCACTTAACTAATGGGCTATTAATGACAGACAACTCTGCGCAAGCGCTATCTAAGCAATTAAATAATTTAATCAATTTAACCCCTGACCAAATTACTTACATGCTTACTAATGCACATACTTTGGTCAGGCAACGGTTTGGTGGAGAGCAACAATTCAAGCAACTTAACCGAGTTTATCGAACTAGCTTACTTGCATCTCTTCCCAGCTTTTAATTTTTCGGTATAAAGTTGAAGGGCTCACATCTAATAAAGCAGCTGCTTTAGGAATGTTGTTATCACATGCTTGTATAGCTTGTTCAATGTAACGTTTTTCAACAAGCCATAATGGTTCAATGTCTGCTTGAGTGAACGTCAACAAAGTGTCATTCATGGTAGCTTGTTCAGTATGCAAGCCTGTATCTACAGCAGTAATAATGACTTCTGGTTGCGGTACTTGATGCAACGATGCTAATTGATTCTGATTAGAGGATTGAGGTAATGCGGGGATCATATCCACTTCGATATATGATTCATCATGTAACACCATAATATTACGAATCGTGTTCTCTAATTGACGAACATTACCAGGCCAACTGTAGCCCAAAAATAAGTTTTTTACGCCTTCAGACATCCCTTTATATTGACGCTTTTCTTCTTTACTTATTTTTTTAAATAACGCATCAGCAATTTCTATAACATCTTTGCCCCGTTGTTTTAGTGGCGGTAAGGCTATTGGAATAACGTGTAAACGATAATAGAGATCTTCCCGAAAGCGACCTTCTTGTACTTCTAGTAACGGGTCTCGATTGGTAGCGCAAACGAAGCGTACATCCACTTTTACTTCTTTTTCACTGCCTACTTGTTGATAACATCCCGTTTGAATAAAACGCAGTAGTTTGCTTTGTAAGTTGATATCCATCTCACAAAGTTCATCAAGAAATAACGTGCCGCCATCAGCTTGACCTGCGGCTCCTTCTCGATTTGCTATAGCACCAGTAAAAGCGCCTTTTAAGTGTCCGAATATTTCGCTTTCAATTAAGTCTTTAGGAATAGCTGCACAGTTTAGAGCAACAAAAGGCTTATTAGCTCGAGGTGATGCTAAATGCACAGCTCGTGCACACAACTCTTTACCAGTACCACTTTCACCGGTGATGAACACGGTTGCTTTACTTGCCGATGCAGATTTTATGATTTGATAAACTGACTGCATCACGCTTGAGCTACCAATCAAATCAAAATATTTACCATTTTCGTATGTAGTTTGATAACTTTTTACCGTTTGCTTTAAGTCTTTTAATTTAAGCGCGTTATTTACGGTGATCCTAAAACGATCGGCTTCTATTGGTTTTTCTAAAAAGTCACTCGCGCCGAGTTTAATGGCTTTAATGGCCATTTCTTTGGTGCCATGACCTGTAAGAACAATAACTTGTGGTGCGGTGTCTGAGTCTAACGAAGATAAAATATCCAAGCCATTTATATCGGGTAGCATGACATCTAAAATTATTAAGTCAGGCTCGAATTCTTGTAATGCACACATTGCTTGCTCACCGTTATAAGCGATGCGTGTTTTCACTCCCGTTGGAATCAGATAAGACTGATACATCAAGGCGAGTGACTCAGTATCTTCAACAATGAGTATTTTAGGTGGCATTACTGGCTTCCTTTTTCTAGTTTTTATGCTGAGATAAAGTGATTATTTTACAGTTCCTTACTAGTAGCTTAGTGCTTAATTGGTGACTTTGTAAACTCTATATTTAGTGTTTATTGATGACAATTAAAGACGCATCATCAACTTCGTCTGATAGTTTAACTTGGCTTGATTGCCAAAGCTTATATGCAAATTGTTCACTGTGAAGATCTTCGGCCGTTAAATTTGCTATGTGTTGACCCACCTCATTAAAATGTTGGTTGTCTAACCAGCCATCAGTAAATAGTAAAATATGCTCAACATCACTCAGGTCATATTGGTAATGTGAGTAGTGATGCTCATCACTTAAACCAAGTAAAGGGTCTGTTCCAGTTAACTGTATTAACTGCCCTTTTTTAGTAATAACACAAGGAGCAGGATGACCGGCATTGAACCAATGGAATGTGTTGTTTTCTATAAATGTTATTAATAAGGTCACTAAACTCGATTTACACAGTCGTTGTTCACAGAGTGCTGTGTTTAAGGTGCTAAGAACATTTTGTAAGGGGATCTCTGTGGCCAAACAGCCACTCAAAAAACCTTTGATGGCGAAGCTTTCTTTTAAAGCTGTAATGCCATGCCCCATCATATCTCCTAAGATAACTGGCTTTTGTGGCTGGTGGGGATATAAACAGAAATCGCCACCATTTTGTGAAATAATCGAGCCAAAATTATAGGCGGTATGATCTGTTAAACTACGCTGTGTTTGCATTCGCTCTTCGTTAATTAAATATTTTAACGCAGAGAATCGATGAACAATTCGTTCAATACTTTGAAGTAATCGAGTTTTTGTTACGGGTTTTACTAAGTAGTCATCAACCCCTAATAAATTTATCCGTTTAATAAGTTCATCACTATCATCTCCGGTTAGCATGACTACTGATAAATTTGTTTTAATATTTGACTGATTTAATTTTTTTAATAATGGCTCACTTGTGCCATTTTTTAGTTTATGGTCAAGCAACAAAATCGTTGCGCCCGATGTAAGTAGCTCTTGCCAACCTGACTCTATATCTTCACAGCAAATTACCTGAAAGTGGTTGCAAAGATAAGCATTTAGCAAAGCTAACTGAGATTTGTCATCATCGATATAAATCAGTGTTGGTCGTTTATCAATGTTTGATAAATGAAATGAAAAGGTATTTTTGTGCTTCTCTGATGTGTACTTAGCATTTGGGAAGTAGTGCTTAATAAGCGCTACACCCATACCACCTTCTACTAACTCACCACTTTCTAGATGCCAATCAGAGCTATGATTCTCAAACAAATTATAGCTTGGCATTGCATCAGTGAACTCTATAAGCAATTTATTTTTAGGTAATTTATACATTGAAAACTGCAGCTTTTTATCACTTTCCTCGCTATGACGTAGCAAGTTTGTTAGGTACTCAGTAGCAACCAAGCCGGCAGCATCAATATCTTGATTTTTAACACTTATAGCTGTTAATACATGTTTTAGAATATGGCGGATCTCACTAACAATAGGCCAATCTAATTGAAATGATTTTTGATATAAACAATCCATACAAGGCCTCAGTAAGGAACAAATAACCAACGTTGTTTGATCACTTTATTAATTAAAAAATTAGTGAGTGTTGGCCACTTTTGTTGGTATTTATTGAGTGTATTTAAAATACGACTACCAAGCGGTGCAAACTGATGTTGAGCAACAACAATTTTTATATTTTTTATCCCCGCATTGTTTAAATTTGCGACCCCGTGACACAGCGCCTCTTCATTGTTGTAACCAAGTGATACTGTCAAAAAGGTTAATTCAGTACACAGACTTAATGCATGCAGCGGCACATTACCTCGGTTACGTTTCAAGGCCGGGCTCATATCTAAAAAAATAAAATCGTACTCTTGCTTTATTCGTTCAATCGCATCATTGAGTACTGTTTTATTTTTTACCGATTCCAGCTCTTTTAGGTGCTGCATGGTTAATAAATCAACATAATCAGTATTAATAATATTAAGCTGACAAGATATATCACTAAAACACCATGATTCTGCTTTTGTTTGCGCATCCAATTTAAAAGGGTTTAAAGGGTTCAAGTCGATAATTAGTACTCTTGAACCTTGTAAACTTAAACGTCTAGCAACACTTGCACACAATGACGTTGACCCTTCATTGCCTGTTAAAGAAATAAAACAAATGCAACGTGCTTTAGCATTATCTATTTCGTTACACACAGCTTCTAGTTCTTGGTATTGCGCAGGAATTAATTTCATAAGCCCACCACTAAAGCTAGCACAGTAATAAAATCTAAGAAGTTTGATTTAAATTGACTCATTAAATCTTGCCCTTTATCAGGGACATAAAGTGTATCGCCCGCTCGTAGAACCGGTATGTAAGCTGAGTTAGGGTTTTTCACAAACTCTTCTAAATCAAATACTCTTGATTGCTCTTTGCAGCAAGAGTGGTTCACAACCACGATTTTGTCGATGAGTGCTGAACTTGATGGACCGCCTGCTTCTGCTAAAACATCAAGCACTGTCATGGTATCGTCAAAGCTATAGCGTCCTGGTTTTTCAACTGCGCCCATGATTCGAACAACTTGCTCTTTAGGTGTACGTAACCAGTCTTTGTTTTTTTCTGGGATATAAATGGTGTCGCCAGGTAACACATGGGGAAATAATGTTTCATCGCCGGTTTCAAAATACATTGCAAGGTTTAACCTGCTAACTTTAGCCGTATTACCATTACGGTGAGTAATACGAATATTACGTAGGTCTGCATTATCGGTCGGACCATCAGCTGCAGCCAAAATATCAATAAAGTGCATGTTGGTATTAAAAGCATATCGACCTGGTGAACCAACCTGCCCCATAATATAAATTGATTTTCCAGACTCTTGGCGGATCCACTGTGATTTGTTGTCTGAAGGATCAACAGGTAACTCTTCAACTATAATGGTATCACCCGCTTGTAAACTCGGTAACGCATGCTTTTTAGCGCCACTAATTGTGTATTGCTCTAAATCAAAGCGTTTTGTCACTTCGCCATTTCTAACAATTTTAATGTCGTTAATATTGGCCCCTTTTGTTGGGCCGCCGGCATGGGCGAGTAAATCTGTAAAATCCATTTCTTGACTCCACTCATAGCGTCCTGGTGACATGATCGCACCAATGATTTTAATTGCTCGCTTGGGTGGAACCTTTAACCAGCTTTTCTCATTTTGATCGGTTTTCTCTGGTACAAAAATTACATCACCCGGATTTAAGTTAGGTACTTTTGCAGTAATAAGGCCTTCGCTGTAACCTTGTAAGTCAAATAAGATGCTTTCGCCTGCTGGAGTTAAAATTTTAATCTGACGAGTTTCAGCAAAGCGTGTTGGCCCCCCAGCATTAGCAAGAATATCTAAAAAGCTTGTATTTTCTGCGGCTTCATAGGCACCAGGCTTTTGTACCTCTCCCATGATGTACACGGTTCTTGATGTGGTATTCACATCATCGACCATAATTGGTACATAGATAGTAGAGCCCGCTTTGAGCTCTGGCATGGTATCGTTGCTTGGTTTATCTAAGTATGCTTTTAGATCAAATACCACTGGGGTTTTATCAACAATGACGCGAATTTTAGTTACATCAGCATAGCGAGTTACGCCTTCTGCACGCATTAATGCATCTAGCACACTCATATTTTCTTTAAAAGAGAAACTACCCGGGTTGTGCACTTCACCCAATAAAGTAATCGCACTGTTATCGCTCGCATCGCCAGAAGCACTTAATGTTTGAGCATCAAAATCAATTTGTACATTACCTAATAGCGGAGAAACAGGCACAAATACAGTATCAGCGCTTTGTAAGCTGGGTAGTAAATCTATGTTGCCTGAGTCTAGATACGCTTTATAGTTGAACTCTATAACTTCATTTGCACGGCGAATTTGTAAGCGGTCTAGTTGGGCGCCGGGTTTTAAGCCCCCAGCTCTGGCTATTACCATTTGAATGTTACCGTCGTTTGGAATACTAACTTGTGAAGGTTCATTCACATAACCCATTACATTAATAAAGATATCGCGCGAATGTATTTCTACATAAAAATCATCCATTGCAACAAAGACTTCACTGAGTGATTTTTTAAGCTGTGCTTCAATTTCTTTAAGTTCTAAGCCCGCCACATTAAAACGACCCAGCTCAGGCAGTGTGATAGAGCCATCTTTATCTACCTCAAATGGTTGAGAAAAATCAGCTTCACCAGGTAAATAGACGAAAAGCTTATTGCCCACTTTGATTTCTTCAGCAGCCACTGTGGTTGCAAGAAAAATTAAACAAAGTAATAAAAGTAATTGTTTCATGGTATTACTCCTTAGGCCCGTTTAAGATTTTCGTCCAACTAGATAATGCAGGATGTTGCTCATTTACTTTTTCGTCACCCTTGTCGATAATAATCGCGTTTACACGTCTATCTGAATGGCGCTTAAAACTCGAATCAGGTTGTTCGCTGTAAGGCGATAAACTTCCTTGCGTTAAGGTGGTCATAGTTGCAGGGTTTACACCATAAACACCCAGCCAATGTTTCACTGTTTCGGCGCGTTTAAGAGCCAGTTCATAATTTGTTATTTGCTGACCACTAATATCAGCATGACCGACAAGCAATAACTCAACATTTTTCACTTGTTTAATTAGATCTGCAGCTTGTGCTAAGCGTGAGAGATACTTCGGCGTTACCTGAAAGTCGTTTAATGAAAATTGATTATCGCTATTCAAAAGCTCTGTGATCTGTTCTTTAAGAGAAACACTCATTGGTTCTTCTGCTTTTGTTGCTGCACCGCATTTAGTCAAAGCATTAACCGTCTCGAAGTGTTTAGTTAGTTGATTTAGTCCATGGTAATGAACGAGTAAATCATGCTCGGCATCAGACCACATTTTAGCCGCAATGAGTCGACGAATGCGGTTTTCATATATCTGTGCTTTTAATAATTGAGCAGGCATACATTGTTGAATACCTTGTGCTTTTAGTAAATCAAGTTTGAGTACATGATGTTCAAACTCACTAAGTACAATGGTTTCCTGTGTATCGTAAATAAGCTCGTTTTGCTCATCGGTTAACGGGTAGTTCTGATATTTTTCAGCCCAGCCGCCTTGCCCTTCATCAGGCCAAGAAGCACATCCACCTAACGTGAGCAAAATTATTATAAAGAGTGTGTGCTTCATAACTCACCTCAAGCTATATCATTTTGTTCAATGAAAGGGATTGTTTTGTCGACTCTTAACAGACTCATTAACTTATGAGGCTGACCAGAGACATTAAGTAATGACAGCTTTTGGCCTTTCTTCTCAATGCGTTTATATAAAAAGACCATCGCACCTATACCTGATGAGTCGATAAAAGTTGTTTCACTAAAATCGAGTACAACGTTGGTTTGTTTACCTTGTGCTACTTCTTCGAATTGATCTTTAAAGCCGTCTACTGCAAGGCCCGAAAAATCATTTGGGAGTGTGATGTATTTACTGTCTACAGATACTTTTGTGTTGTTAGCCATGATCTTCTACCTTTGTATTTGGTTAGTCATAGTTAACAGTACAACTACAGTGCCAGTTTATAACGCATTGATTTATATATCAATAAAGGCTGACTGATGCATAATGCAAACATTTTTGATAGCAAAAATTGCATTATGCAACGTAATTTGCAGAACCTGTTATTGTCCTTTACCAGTGAAAACAACAAGTAAGGTTCGCAGGATAATTGATAATTCTAATTTTGCCCATGCAACAGGAGAAGACATACTCAATGAATAAGCGTAATCCCAACCTATCTTACTTCTGGCGTCTTCTATTGTTTCGTCGTATCCGTTCATTACTTGTGCAAGACCTGAGATACCCGGTTTCACCCCGTAAGTACGTTGACAAAAATAGGGAATATCTTTTTCCAGTTTGCCGTAGAAAACTGGGCGTTCAGGTCGAGGGCCTATTAAAGACATCTCTCCTTTAAGAACATTAAAAAGTTGCGGAAGCTCGTCGATACGGGTTTTACGCATAAAACGGCCAACCGCTGTTATTCTTGGATCATCTTTACTTGCCCAAACAGCACCTGAGTGTGACTCAGCATCAACAACCATAGAGCGAAATTTATAAACGTAAAAAAGCGACACAAATTCATCTGAGCTTTCGCCCACTCTCAACTGTTTAAATATCACTGGGCCTTTTGAGGTTAGTTTTATTACAACAGCAGTTATTAAGCAGATTGGCCATACAAGAGTGAGAAGTGCTAGCGCGCCAACAATATCAATTGTGCGTTTTATTGTTTTAACTAGCGTTTTGGTTGAGGCCTTACGAATTGACCTAACCCGTTTCCAAGGTTTGTTAAAGTAGCCAAGTTCGTAGCGAATAATTCCCCACAATGCTAAGAAGTAGCTATTTAATATATAGTTGCTCTTATCAATCAAAGGTATAGGTGTTGTAATTTGGCAAGTTGCTTTGACTATATGTGTAATGTGTAAAGACGCTATAGCTGTTGCAAGAGCTTGTGCCCACAATGTGTGTGCAAAAAATGCCTCAAAAAAAATGCTGGCATAGATAATGGCTAGAATAATAGGCATTACACCACGCAGAACTTTATGAGAAAAATAATTAAGAAAAGTCCAACCTAAACGAGGATTTAACAAAATCATTAAGGCTTTAATTTGTTGCCAATTTCCGGCGCCTAAACGTACGCGGCGGGTGTAATCATCGCTTTGTGAATCGCAATCACGTTCGTATATCACAACGTCTTCGTCAAGTACCGCCTTGCCCCCTTTGCCCAATACTTTCATCGATAAAACAAAATCGTCATTTATGGTGTTTTGTTCAAGTTCAAACGTATCGCTTGAGCGCATAGCGAACATAGCACCAGGGACACCAATAACAGCACCAAGGTTCGATTCTGATTTCTTAATTTGATTTTGATAATGCCAATAAACCTTTTGTGACTCAGCTGCATCGTCATCCAATGTGTACACACCGGTTAAAATACTGATAGAGGGATTAACAAAATGCTCTACAATTTTATCGAGCACATCAATGCTTAATAAGGCACTGACATCGGTAAAAAGTAGAATATCGTTTTGATATTTTGCAATGCCCATCAGGGTATTCAAGCCTTGTACTTTCCCCATATTCTCATCGCGAATATGAAAAAAGCACTGTACTTCTTGGCTATGAAGCACTTGTTGAGCTTGCATTGCCTGTTCTATCGTGTTGTCTGTACAGCCATCAAAATAAACATGGATTGAATAGCGACTGTTATCATAAATTAATGAGGCTAGGTTATGGAGCTTCTCAGCAATGTGCTGCTGTTCATTATAAGCGCACATTAAAATCGCAATTTTTGGTTGATACTTATCAGCACACTCTTGCTGTGTAGTTGGTTTTAACTTTCTTGAGGCAACCAGTTTTAACAGAATTGGGTAGCCAATATGGTGATATATAACAACACACACCAAGGTAATAAATAGAAGCGTAACAAATGTCATACTAACCTCCTACATCAGCAGTGCTGAGTATAAATTATCGTATTTACTGCTCATTGTTCGTGCATCAGCAACCTTAATTGCATGGTGACGGATACAGAGTCCCCGCGGTAAAGTACAGGCTCTTTGAATTGCAGGAGCAAGTTGATTAAAGTCATTAACACTGACAAGTTCTCCTTGCTCTGGAGTAACGACTTCATGAATGCCTCCCACATCACTGGCCACAATTGGAATACCACATGCCATTGCTTCAATTATTGAAAGTGGAAGGCCTTCGCGTTGAGAGTACAAACACATCACATCAATACTTGAATAAAATGCACGCATATCATGTACATTTCCCAAAAAATGAACCCGCGAAGTTAAGTGCAAGCTTCTTACCAAATTTAATAAATACTCTTTTTGGTCTCCATCTCCGGCAAATACCATATGAAAATCATCGGGTAAGTAGCGAAGTGAATGAATCATATCTTTATGACCCTTCCCTTCTATGAGTCTTGCTGCGCAGCCGATTAACTTAACATTATTTGGTAAGTTGAATTGTTCACGAGCTGCTTTAGCATCAATAGCCATAAAGTTTTCGCAATCTATGCCATTTAAAATAGTGCGCTCGGGGATAATCGCAGTTTTGGCTCTAAATTCGTCTGCAACAATGCGTGCATCAGCAACCCAATATATATTAGTTAGCGAATCTAATAACTTTGTAAAAGTGCGTTGCTTTGTATTAGTGAGGTACCATGCGTCATGTATTGTTGAAATATGCCGTACTGAACCTTGCGATAACGAACTTGCTATCCCCGCATAAATCAATGGCCCAATGTGGTGGCTATGTATTATGTCGATATCATGCTCTCTGATTAGACTTTTGATTTTAGCTATAACAGATAAACATATCCCTGGCTTTTTATCTAAACAAATGACGCGATGACTGAAAGGCTCAAGCTCAGGCCACTGTTCAAATGCAGTATTTCTATCCCCCTCAAGCGAAACAATAATACTTGAATGCTTAAATTGACTGTTTTGAAGTAGCGTTATTGCCATTTTTTCTAAGCCACCTACCTGTAAGTGCTGAACTAAATGCATAACATTCATGATTTTTCTCCTTCAATAATGCCGGTTATTTCCCCGCTATTGACGATAGGAAGTATTGTTACCACCTCAGTGTTAGTTAACTTTTCAATGGTTTGCGTGTCTTTTAAATGGCTATCACAAAGGGCTGCAACAAACACACTAGCACCACCTGTAAATATTCCTAAGATAAGACCTACAATTGCAGTCATCATAATTGAGGTATTTATTGGTTGCGTTGGGCTATATGCGCGTTCAATTGTCTTAACTTTGTCAGGGCCTTCATATTTAACAAGCTTGCCGGTCACTTTGGCCATTTCGTAACGACTGAGCATATCTTTGTATAGTGATTGTTTTACTTCATAGTCACGCTCGAGTTTACGTAATTGCTTTTCAACATCACTGGTTACTAATAAACGATCGCTCACTAGCTTCACTTGCTCTTCTAACATGGCAAACTCTTGCTCTTGCTGTAGTAAGTTGTTGCGTGCCTCTTCAAGTGCTAACAGTTGAGAAACCAATACACTTGATTCTTTGTTATCTTGAGAAGGTAAGGTGTTCACTAACTGCCAAAGCTGATCGATATTTGTTGTACTTAACTGTTCGCTTTTCTCTAGTAATGCTTGTTGACGGCTTTTTAAATTAACGAGGGTACGTTTTTTCTCGATGATTTTGCTGTGCTTATCGGTATAGCGAGTGCGCAGCAAACTGAGTTCTGATTCTGTACGGATTATTTTTTCTTCTAAGTTTCCTAAAATAGGATTTGCTTGCCCTACTTTACTTACCAGTGCGTTAAGCTTTGCTTTTGCACCAGATAGAGCAATCATTTTTTGTTGTTTTTCACTTAGTAAGGTATCAAATGTTTGCCGGTTACTATGAAGCACGGCTGGTAAAGTATTACTGTTTTGACTTTTAAATTCTGCTAGTGCTTCTTCTGAAGCCTCTAATTCTTCACGTAGACTATCAAGTTGTATGTAGAAAAATTGCTCAGACGTATCCAGAGAAGCTTTAGTTGGAGCAAGTAAACGCTCTATAAATTTTTCAACGACCTTTTCAAGCACGGGCTTCATTTGTGCTTGGTTATGCCAAATAAAGTTGATGCGGACCAGCTCATCACCAATCAAAGATAAAGATAAAGCCTTAGACAACTGTTGATGTATTTCTTCAACCTGCTTATTGCTGGCATTTTCAGGGATTAATTGTGTTTCTTTCGCTACAGAGATAAGTACTTTGCGACTGATCACTAAGGTGCGTAACGCTGCTATACGATCTGATAATTGAAATGAGAAAGATAAGTCATCTAAATATGGGTTAAGTAGTGCAGATTCTTCGATTAAAATAGTTGCATGATTGCTGTATTGTTTTTGTGCAAATAAAGCAAGCACAATCACGACAAGTGGCACAATACAAAACGGGATTATAAAAAGCTTAATACGCGTGTATAGCGCATAAAGCCCTAAATATAGTAACCGTTTGATTTGCTCTTTTACTAACATGATTTACCTATTGCTTTGCATTTTGCAAAATGTTTGGGTTATTGATTGCAAATTGAAAATAAATAACCCTGATACATTCATTTAATTAGTAAGTTGCAGGTCTCGAGCCAAAATGCAAAAAGCTGCATGTTGTAGCTATACAAGATGCAGCTTTTAGGTTTTACGATTAAATCAGCAAAATCTTAGTTGTTTACAAACTAACGTGGCTTTTGCTTGCCAACTATGATTATTAGCTTGCTGAGATTGATTGGTTCGCCAGTTTAAGTTTTGTGATTTACTTAAGCTAACTGCATAGTCAATTCGATCGATAAAACCTTGATGGGTATCTGCTATTAAGATGGTCTCACGGTAAGGATTAACCGCAGCAAAGCGTGTTGTTACGATTGGTGTGCCTGTGGCTATGTATTCTTTTAACTTGAGTGGATCACAAGATCTTATCTGCTCATTATCAACAAACGGTAAGATCGATACTTGCCAATGCTGTGCAAATGAAGCTAAGCGATGATGCTCTACAGCCTTTATATGGGTTACATTGCCCAACTTGAGTAGCTCAGAGAAATCTTCTATGAGGTGTCCTATTAACACTAATTGATACTCAGGCCTCTCTTTAGCAAGAGTCAACAATAAGGCTTTATCAAGCCAAGCATTTAAGGAGCCATAAAAACCAATCATTGGTTTGCTTATTTGCTCAAGTTCTCTGGCTTTTGCTGTTTGCGTAGTAAAAAGTGCTAAATCAACCCCATGAGAAAGCATTTTCACTTTGGATTTTGGCATTTTGTTGGCAAGTCGCTCGCTAACAACATAGATAGTATCTGCTTTTTTGATAAGTTCACTTTCAAATGGCGCAACCATTTTGTGATCAACACCAGCCAGTGCTGAGAAGTCATCACCACAATAGTAAATTACTTTATCTTGCTCTCTTGGAGAGATTAAACTAATTGCTGTTGGCACACTTAACCAATAGACAATTGGCTCATCATCTATGAAACCTTTTTTATTAAAAATCCATTTATTAAATAGCCTTACTATAACGCTATCGTGCCAAGGTAAAACCGCTAATGTGTGTGCTGTTAAATTAATGTTCTGGCTAGTATTCGTTGTTTTAGCATTTGGCCTATTGCGCTTAGATGAAAAAAGGGTGCGCTTTGATAAAAAAAGGCTTTTTAATTTATTAAAAACTCGTTTCATATCAATCAAGCGAAATGTTGGTTTGCGCATCCCAATCGAGTTAATCCAAATAACCTGATGCTGTTTTGCTAGTTGTTTGAATAGATGCTGTGTACTACTTGGGTGACTTTGCCAGTCTTCGCCGAATACAATAAATTTCATAGCGAATCCTTAAGCTGTTTAACAACTTTTGCTGGATTACCGGCAACGATGGTGTTTGCAGGTACATCTTTAGTTACGACAGCGCTTGCTGCAACAATAGCCCCTTCACCGATTGTTACTCCTGCAAGTACAGTTGCACCAGTACCAATCCAAGCGCCTTGTTTAATGATGATATCGCCTACTTGGCACTCATCATCAGACTCACCCTTTGCACGTCTTTCTGAATTTAATGGGTGACCAGGAAACCCTGCTAAAAACACCCTACCAGCAAGACGCACATCGTCCTCTAGAATGATATTACGCCCCACTGAAAATGCGTTTTGCCAACCAATATCAACATTACTGCCAATTATAAGCTTAGGTGTAAATTCGCCCTGACTCCGCCCACAAAATGTTGTAATACCACTAATGCGCGTATTATCTTTACAACTAATTTCGAGTTTGCCTAATATTTGTGGCATTCCTGAATAAAGATATAAATTAGCTTTAGTGCCTTTAATTTGGCTTTTAAATAACGGTGTGTAATAAAAGATACGTGCCATCTCGCTAATAGTTGTGCTAATAAGTAAATGCAGTTTAAACAGCAAGGAATGTACACCGGGGATCACCCAAATTTGCGGATTGCGAATAGCTTTTGCAAATTGAAAAAGTGATTTTGCAAATGGGCTGTCACTTGATTTTAACCAATGTTTAAGTTGTTCACTCATGTGCGTTCTCCCGTTGTCTATCCATTACCAGCTTTTCTAAGGCAATTGTTAAAGCAAGGATTATATAAATAGGCCATGTAAATGCTTGAGTTAAAAATGTTCCAGACACCATAAAGCCAATTAATCCGCCTTTTAACGCTTTCGCATTTACCGCTATTTTTTCATCATTTAACTGCGTATTTATCAAAAATACTCGGTTTAAACTGCGGTAAATACAGGCAATCACTAATATGAAAATGCATATGCCAACAATGCCTGTTTCACCTAAAACTTGAAACCATGTACTGTGTACTGCATGATTCTTGCCATCCCAATGGGGGCTGTAAAAATAGTAATTAACAACAAAATTATTAACGCCAACCCCCGTTAGTGGGTTATGAATCGCCATATTGATCGCTGCTTGCCATGCATAGATACGGCCCATAGCAGATTCATCAACTCCGCCTTCATGTGAACCACCACTTTGCCTATCAGCAATACCAGCAAACGCCACCATAGCAAGCATTCCAACAGCACCAATACAAGCTACAACTACGGGATTCTTAACTTTTTGATAAATAAAGAAGCTAATCACTGCTGCAATACCGAGTAGTCCGCCTCGACTTTGAGTCGCAATAACGCCGCTAATAGCAATCACTAAGCAAATTAATGCAATTATTCGTCTGACTTTATGCGCACTTGTATCAAACACTTCTGCTGCTAAAAACGACACAGGGAACATCATTACCAATGACAAGTCATTGGGATCGCCTAATTGCGAACGCAGTTCACGTGAGATTGTCACGCGTGTCCCTTCTACTAAACCAATCCCATTCATTTTGTTACTCAGTGCCACTAAGGCTATGGCAGCACCAGAAATCATGATGCCAATTCTGACTGCATTAAAATGTTTAAGTGATGTCATCCACCAAGAAATTGCAAAGACCATTATGAGCACTTTAGTTAAAACGCCACTCCAGTACTCCATCGCAAGTCCACGATTAGACGCACTGAATACACACACGGTGAGCCAAACAAACCATAAAAAGAACACAAGGTGACTTGTTTGCCAGTGAGGCTTAAGTTTTTGAGAAATGAAAAGATGCCAAACAATACCAAGCAACGATGCAAGTGCTAGCAGCTTTGGTATTTTAAAAGGCATTAATATTGGAAATGCCTCATGGAGTCTAAAGTAACTAAACAGGATGAATAATATAATAAATGCAACACTGACTTTTACCGCAGTGAAGGCAGCGAATGGCAGGAGCAACAAAGCAAATACAGCTATTGGCCCTACCGTTGCGTATGTCACTGCTACAGCAAAAGTAATTAAAATGCCATTAATTAAAAGCGTGTTTTGTTTATAGTAATTGAGCATAATCATGCCCCTTAACTAGCTTTTTAATGGCAGGTAAAAATAGTGACTTATATTGGAAGGCTAATCCGGTAATGTAAAAGACAAGAATAAGCCCTTTAGCTGTTAGTGAACTTTCAAATTGCAGTGTTACAAAGGTTATTGATACTAATGCAAGCCAACTTGGGATAACAGCAAAAAAATCTAGCTGCAAAGGCTCAAGATGTTGACTCAAAATGTAAAAACATACTAATTTAAAGCTTTGCATGATAGCTAAAGCGGCTATGACGCCTTCAACTGCAAAACGTGGCACCAAGAAATACAGTAAAGTTAATCCTAAACATGCAGTTAGCAAATTAACAACAGATACATACACACCATTTTTATGCATGTAACAACCAATATTTAAAATGTCACTGTGATGTCTGATAGCAACAACTAATATTAGCAACACGAGCCATTCGTCATGCCCATGATAGTGAGCTGGTAATACAAAATTAAGTAATAAAGGCGCAATAATGGCCATTATAACGCACAATACAAGACCCGTATTCAGAGACAAAATAGCATACTGTTGATACTGTAATTTGTTTGTTTTGATAAGGTTAAAGCGTTTAGCAAACCACCATAGTCTAATTGGCTCAAAGGTGAATGAGGTTATAATTGCAAACTGAGCCGCAACATAATAATTAGCTAACAATTTTTCATCGAAGTAAGCAACAATGAACCAATTTTCTGCACCATTACCTGCATAAACAAACAACCCCGATGAAATTATAGAAAGTAAAAACACACCCTGAGATTTTTTGATTCGCCAACTAAACTCTGCGTAGCTAACTTTTATTGCATCAGCAATATCATGAACAGTGAAAGCTAAAATAATTAGGGTGCACACAACTCCTGAAATCATCATGCCGGTGATATTATAGCCAAGCACTAATAAAGTAATTGTTAAACAGGTTTGAATCAGTGCATGAGAAACGCTGTAAAAACAATACTTTTGCGCATGATCAAATAGTCGATAATAGGTATAAGGAATACTTAATATGGCTGCTAGCGCAAGATTTATTATTAATAACTTGAGATCTATCAGCTTGATATTGGCGGGTAATGCTTTGATGATATCTTCTGAAAAAACAAATCCAAAAAGAATGAACATTAGACAGAACAATAGAATTAAGATTAAAGCGTCACGGAACAATGCCATTTTTTCTTTAAAAGAATCATATTGTTGCTTTAGCAATAACTCAGGTAACCCTAATGAAACGACCAGAGAACATAATGCAGACAGTGTTACTAGGAAGTTTAATTGACCAAACTCCTGTTGTTCTAAAAGGCGAGTTGTAATGGGTAAAAGTATAAAACCCATTCCTTTTACCGCAAAAATTGCACATGCAAAGTAGCCTATTTGCTTTAAGTTACTCATGGTCGTTCCTTATAAAGATTCAACCCATTGTGATAACCGTTCTGCCTGTTTTATTGCGTTATAGTTTAGATTTACATGCTGTTTAGCATTTTGACCTAGCATATAACGCTGATGAGGAGAGAGTTGGTGGAATTTAAATAGCATTTTGCTAATAGCAGAAATGCTCCCAGGCATGCATTTCATTCCAACTTGGGGTGTGACAATTTCGTTTGCCCCCATTAAGGTGGTGGTGAGTACAGGTAAACCAGAGGCCATAGCTTCTTTTAACACTAACGGGCCTGTATCCCTATCACCGTTTTCTGCAATACAAAATGGTGCGATAAGAGCTGAATAGTAAATTAGGTTTTCGCTGACCCAATCATGTGGTTTTTCACCTAAAAACCGGACAGACTTTCTAATTCCTAACTCTTCAGCCATAAAGATTAAATCGTTCAACATAGGGCCATCACCAACAATATCAACAGTGATCCCAAGCTCTTTCGGAATTTGCCTCAAAGCAGGTAATAAAAACTGCAAACCTTTTTTTTCGACTAACCGCCCTATAAAAATTAGCCTGACGGACTCATTAAGTGATGTGGGGCTATGATTAAATTGACTGGTATCGATACCACAATGCAGTAACTTAACGTTACTGTCAGAAAAGCGCTTAAATTGCATAGCCATTTCTTCACAGACAGCTATCGAAAAATCACAAAATGCGAGTTTAGGTTTTAGATCAGCACTGTTTACATAAACATCATGTCCGTGGCCAATTGATGATACTGTTATATCAGCAAGTTTCGCTGCGACAATGCCATAAGCAAGTGGCCCATGCATAAAATGACAATGTAGATGATCAATCTTTGCCGCTTTTATATAACGTGCAATTTGATAACCGTACGCAAGTAATGATTGAGTTGAAATTGATTTAAATTGAGCTGCAGTGTGAGCTGCTTTTGCTAACTTATAAATATTTAGCATTGAAGGAAATATTGATTTAAACGCTGGTTTAGTGATTTTTTTCACTTCAATAGCGCTGGTTAAGTTAATCAACACACTGGTTTTTTCGAAGGTTAACACCGTCACCTTGTGCCCTGCGTTTAACAGCGCTTTTATTTCTGTTACAACAAAGGTTTCTGATGCAATCGGAAAGCTTGGGACTAATATAGCAATGTGCTTCATAAAAAAAACGCTCCTACAAAAACGGTTATAAGAGCTATGGCAAGTTCCATACCCGACAAAAAAGCCGCTAAATTCCCGAAATGAGATAAAAACATGCTTAGCATTTGCAAAATGCAACGCACAAAGAGAAAAGACTTAGTAATTTAACAGAAAATACAGATTTAAAGCTGGCGTCTAAATTGCGTATCCTTTAATACGTGAAGAAATGCTTTTGGAGCATATTATGAACAGCCAAGTCAGTATTATCATTCCAAACTACAACTGCTTGCAGTATTTAGATACTTGTATTAACAGCATTTATCAGCAAAAAAACGTTCAGTTCGAGATCATTATTGTCGATGATGGCTCCACTGATGGCAGTATCAACTACCTACAACGACTTGCCGCTGAAAAAAATGAAGTACGGATTTTTAGTCAACAACGAAAGGGCGTTGTTGCTGCTCGTAACCTTGCAATTACACAAGCAAAGTCAGAGTACTTAGCTTTTTTAGATGCCGATGATTATTGGTCTGCTGATAAGCTTGCTAGTCAACTTGCATTCCATCTAAAACATCCTGATTGTGTGTTAAGTTTTACTGACTATATGCATTTTAATGAACAGAACGAGGACATTATTGGTTGTTTCGACTATTGGCCTGAATTTAAATGCAATAAAGAAAGTAAAGATTTCCAATTACTTGAAAACCCAATCAGCCAAATGATCACCACCAATATTGTTGGTACATCATCAGTAATGGTTAAACGTTCAGCCATTGTTGATGTGGGTGGTTTTGACAATAAGTTAAGTAGCGCTACAGATTTAGATTGCTGGTTAAAATTAGCTAAACGAGGTTATGTTGCCTACTCAACACAGTGTGCAATGCACTATTTAATGCGCGCCAATTCTATTACAGCAAATAGAGAAAACCGTTTAGCGGCCATGGTCGAAATAATTAATCGTAACCAATCTGTTGTATCAAACAATGAACTTAAAAGAATCAAAGCGAGATTAAGTGAATGCTATGGTGAATTTTATAGGGAGCTTGGTTACTACTCAAAGGCATTAGCCTACTCTTACAAAGCGTTTTGGTTATTTCCACATAAACGAAATTTTAAACATGTTTTGTATGATTTAAGGCATTTACTTGGGGCTCAATCATGAAAACAACCATTGTAATCATTGATGATGATGAAGCTATATTACGTGCCCTCTCGCGTTTACTATCACCAGACCATGTTGTTGTATGCTTTAGTGACCCATGTGCAGCGATCAAATATACAAAATTACATAATGTAAACTTAGTTATATGTGATTTACTAATGCCAACGTTAAACGGTTTAACTGTACTTAAAGAAATTCGCCTGATCCAACCACATTGCTCGCGAATGCTACTTACAGGTTATGCTGAGTTAGAAGCAACTAAGCATGCGATATATAAAAACATTGCCAATATCATTACAGCAAAACCATGGGATAATTTTGAGTTAACGATGGTAATCAATCTTTTGATAGAAAATAGCTTTCTACGCGCTAATCAATATGTCGAAAAAGAAAGTTGATAGCTTAGTAAATGGTGATCACTACCTTTGATGACTTGCGTGTGTACTCCAGAAAGTCGCGTTCCTTGGCTTACAATACAATTATCAATTGGTAAACCCGCTAACGAAATAGCCAATTTATTTTCAACAGCAGACCAACTTGCATAGTTACGACCTTGCTGAGAACAACTGTTGTTATGATTTAAAAAATAACGTGACCAAGGCACAGTATTAAAATCCCCGGCTATAAACCAATGCCCTTTTAATTGAAGCATTTGTTTATCAACTTGCGATAAAAGATAATTTCTTTGCTCCCATAAAAGCTGATTTCTGGGTGATGGCGGATGCAATAAAATTGTACTCACGACTGTATCTTTGAACAAAAAGTTAAGTTTTACAAAACCTAGTTTTGGGTTATCTAAATACTTAATTTGTTTCTGGATAATTGGATGTTTTGAGATAACAATAATTCCAAATGGCGCCCCTTCAACTTCAGCATAGCCAAATAAATGATAACGTCCTTTAAGTTCACTAAGCAGGTGACGCTGTGTATCATTAAATTCAAACAAAATGAGTATATCGTTGTCGCTATTAACTAGCTGAGTATTAATTATGTCGGTTAAGTATGGATTACTATAATGGACGTTT
This sequence comes from Pseudoalteromonas sp. OFAV1, assembly GCF_021532595.1. NCBI lineage: Bacteria > Pseudomonadati > Pseudomonadota > Gammaproteobacteria > Alteromonadales > Pseudoalteromonadaceae > Pseudoalteromonas > Pseudoalteromonas sp. OFAV1. Next base: position 57,740 of record NZ_JAKGBG010000004.1, on the reverse strand, counting down.
GCTTGCGCTATTTTTATATCACCTGGTTGAGAGTCAGCTTGATTAAAATAATTGTAATGATGAAAGATCAGTACCGTACTAAACACCACGCAAACAGCGCCAAATTTTTTAGCCTTATGAACACAAGCCATTGCAAACAGCAAGCTAAACGCAAGCAATTGCCCTCTTAATGAGGCGATAAGATCAAACCAATAGTTATCAACTTGGTTAAAAGCCAATATAAGTATGCAACTGTATAAAGTAAAAAGTATGAAATTCATCGATTCCCCCTTGCTGAATTTATAGTTGCATAATTCATTCCTTGCTGAGCTTTTATTCACTCCAAATATTGTATGATGTGTTCCTTATTATATAAATAATAAGTACCCATAGGTACTTATTACATTAAAAATATTTGTCGATTAATTAATCGAAACCGTTGATCATTTTTTCGCAAACAACCGGTGTTGGTCTATGGTTATCATCAACAGCTACAAACGTAAAGCTGCCAGAAATAGCCAAGTGCTTATCATCTTTATGCATTCTTTCTAAGAAAATCTCAACGTCTACTTTAAGGCTGGTATTACCTACATGTACAACTTTTGAAATAAGCTCAGCAAATGTTCCAGCAGGAATAGCTTCTTTAAAGTCCACACGGTCAGACGAAATCGTTACAAGTGGCTTTCTACAAAAACGCGTAGCAGCAATAAAAGCCACTTCATCCATCCAAGCAAGTGCATCACCACCAAATAAAGTATTATGGTGATTAGTACGGCCAGGAAAAACAGTTTTTGTTACTGAAGTTGTTGAATCAGCAATACGCTTTGCAATAATTGCGTCACGATCGATTTGTTGTGTCATAGTCTCTACTTTTCATTAGCTAATGTGTCTTGCATCATTAGCGCAGGGTCAAGGCGTTCATTCTTCCAATTAAAACGCCAGTCTAAATGAGGGCCAGTTACGCGACCAGTCGCGCCAATTTCAGCAATTTTATCACCACGCTTAATTTCATCCCCTATTTTGACATCTAATTTACTTAAATGAATGTAAGTAGAGGTAACGCCATGGCCATGATCAAGAATTAACGTGCCACCTGAGTAATATAAATCTGCATCAGCAAATACCACAGTGCCACTTACAGGCGCATACACTGGAGTGCCTGTTTTATTTGCAATGTCTAAACCAAAATGCGGTCTGCGTGGCTCACCATTAAAGTAGCGCTGGCTACCATAAACACCCGATATACGGCCGGTTGCAGGTTTATAAACTGGGTCTAAAAAGTATCTTAAGTCAGAATCAACTTGCCTAGCTTTACGCACAGCAACAGCTTCACGGCTAATACGCTCAGACACTTCTTTTGGTGGCGAAACATATTTTTTTGCAACACCAGTTATTTTATCAATTTTATAGTCACGCTTGGTGATTGTAATTGCTTGCTCGTGGCTCACACCATTACTATCAACCCAAGAAAGATTGTGATTTGTCTCAGCATCACGACCAAAACCAAATACAAACTCACCATTTTCAGAAAGCTTAAGTTTCTCGCCATTAAAACTAACGCTTTTAGCACCTTGAATTTGGCCTGTTACTAAACCACCTTGGGTTAAATGTCCTTTTAATTCAACAGCACTTGCAGTAAGTGAGAACAGCCCTGCAAACGCTGCTACTAGTAATCCTTTACGCATAACTGATTGACCCTTTGCCAACACCTTCATAAGCAGTAATTTTTACCTCTGATTCAGGGTATTGGTTTTTAACTTGAGAACTTAAGTAGTCTGCAATGCATTCAACAGTGGTATCGCAAGGTAAAATGTCGCAGCGAGACTTATCAATTACCATTTCAAAATAGCCTTGCTGTGATGTATACGCAAAACACACATCGTTATCTTGTGCAGTTACATGTTTAAGGTCTGCTTTGTTAATTTCATCTTCAGCAGTGGCTAAATAAATGTCTTCCCATTTATCTGCCCATTCTTTTTGTAAGCGTGGCATAGCCATACCATCAAGGCTAATACCAATTTGCGAACGGTGACCATGAATAATACGCTGGCAATTACCATCATGCTTTTTAAGGCCATGGCTGTAATGATAGTAAAAGCTTTGGCTATGCTCTGGATATAAACTGATTTCGATCTTTTCGATGTTACTAGGTAGCTCAGGCATTATCGTTTTAATCAAAAACTCAGTTACTGATTTTTCGTCAACAACATCCGCATCAATTAAGCAAAATGCTTGGTTAGGAGCACTCATAGCTAAGTGATAATTATCACCAAAATGGCAATCTAGCACGCTATGCTCAGCATGCTGTGTTAGTGAACCGTTTAATTTGGCAGGCACTGCAAGTTTGTGGTCGATACAGTTATCAATAATGCCCTTGATTTGCTTTTTAACTAAGCCAAAATCAAGCACCATCGACTCATCATTTAATTGGCCATGCAGAGTTAAATCCACAATCCAGCTCTCGCCAACTGCGCCGCGTTTATTACACAAGTAAGAAAAATCAATCACTGTCAGTGAGTTTACAAAAAGGATCATAAATTTCCTTTAGACTGGTTAAAGAATCACAGCAATTATAATGATTTTTACTTCACAATGCGCGGTTTTATCTCCCTTTATCGGCTACAGTTTAATTAAATGGTCATAAAACAAGCGAAAAATAGCAAATAATTAACTGCTCCGAGTTGTTTAGCGTACAAGTGTACGCTAAAGTACGTGGCAATTTCTAAGCGATGAATGAGAGTTATGGAACCTAAAAACAGCTATACAAAAGAAGAATTGGTCCTTTGTGGTCAAGGTGAAATGTTCGGTGAAGGCAATTGTCGTTTACCAAGTGACAACATGCTAATGATGGACCGCATTATCTCTATCACTGCTGACGGTGGTGAGCACGGTAAAGGTCAAATTGTTGCAGAACTAGATATCAACCCAGATCTTTGGTTCTTCGACTGTCACTTTAAAGGTGACCCTGTAATGCCAGGTTGTCTTGGCCTTGATGCTATGTGGCAATTAGTTGGTTTCTTCCTTGGTTGGTCTGGTGGTCCAGGTCTTGGTCGTGCACTTGGTGTAGGTGAAGTTAAATTCACAGGTCAAATCTTACCAACTGCTAAAAAAGTAACTTATCGATTAGACATGAAGCGTGTAATTAAGCGTAAATTATTCATGGGTATGGCAGATGGTACTGTTGAAGTAGATGGCCGTGTTATCTATGAAGCAAAAGATCTTAAAGTAGGTCTTTTCCAAGATACATCTGCGTTTTAATCTTTAATTAAAGATACAAAAAAGCCCCTAAATGGGGCTTTTTTGCGTAAATAAGGTGCCTATATTAAGTTTTAAACATATTGCGGTTTTCAATGGCTTCTCGCCAGCCACCTAACCATTCAGATTTAGGATCGACTTGTTGATAAGGGCATTGTTCTTTAGAACGGCCTGCCAAGCCTGCTTTATAACCTTGAGAATGAGCTCTTTCTAAACGATCTCTTTTCTGTCTCTTCATAGGTAATATCCTCACCTTTTTATATTTATAGATATGTAGCGAAATTGACATCTACATTTAATGAATAGTTAATAAAACTGTTAAATTCAAATAGCAAAAAGCAATTAAATAAATTGACAATAACTAACGTGCTGATGCTCAAATGAATTAACATTTAAAATGACTAAGTGGTCGTACCTCTTTAACTAAAACCATCTATTAATACACTTAAATTCAGCTAAAAACGATACAGCTCTTTTTAGCTTCAGTATTTGTGACCAACATCATTTGCGCAAAGTTCCCAATTTAATTGTAATCATGACAAATTTATGATGATTACAATTTAAGCAATATAGTTCTTGCATATTAAAAACCAATCGGTCTAATATGGTTGGCATGGAAACAAATAACTCTGTACCAAGCCGTCGTGGCAGGCCACCAAAAATAGCACGTTCAAATGCAGATACTCGTGCCCTATTAATTAATACCGGGTTAGCTGTATTAACCGAAAAAGGCTTTAGTGCAACCGGCATTGATTTAATCTTAAAATCAGCTCAGGTACCTAAGGGCTCTTTTTATCATTATTTCAAAAGTAAGAATGATTTTGGTTTAGCCCTCATTGATGCATACGACAGCTATTTTCAGGCCAAGTTAAAGCGCCATTTAACAAATAGTGCAACTACCCCTCTTGAGAGGATTGTGCTGTTTGCCAATGACGCCAAACAAGGCATGGCAAAATTTGAGTTTAAGCGCGGCTGCTTAATTGGCAATTTAAACCAAGAGCTCAGCTATCTTGATGAGCCAATGATTGATCGTATTAAACAGGCTTACACCAGCTGGCAAGCTTTAATCGAGCAATGCTTAGTTGATGCTAAGAAGCAAAAGCAAATTCCTCAATCATCAGATTGCAAAATGCTTGCTGAGTTCTTCTGGATTGGCTGGGAAGGCGCAGTGATGCGCTCTAAACTTGATAAATCAAGTGAACCGCTTACCCTTTATACAGCACAATTTTTACGCTTAATTTTATAAAGCCGTTTAAATACGGTTTTATTTTAACCATTAAAAGACGATCGGTCTAAAAGGAGTCACCATGACAACATCAGTAAAATCGGTAGTTATTAATAAAGATGATCAAGGCTATCGTGCCGAATACACAGACTTTCCTGTAGAGAGCATCCACCAGCATGATGTAAATATTGATGTTGACTACAGCACGTTAAATTACAAAGATGCCTTAGCAATCACAGGTAAAGGGCCAGTGGTAAGAACATTTCCTATGATCCCCGGGATCGACCTTGCAGGCACAGTAACAGAGTCTAAAAGCGATGAATTTAAAGTAGGCGATAAAGTGCTACTAAATGGCTTTGGTGTTGGCGAAAAATACCTAGGTGGCCTAAGTGAAAAGGCGTCTATGAGTGCTGATTGGCTCATCCCCCTACCCGCTAATTTAACACCAAAACAGGCAATGCAAATTGGCACTGCGGGGTATACGGCAATGCTAAGTATTATCGCATTAGAAAAACAAGGCATCACGCCAAAATGTGGTGAAATACTTGTTACCGGTGCAAATGGCGGCGTGGGTAGTTTTGCTATCTACTTATTAAATAAACTTGGCTTTGATGTGGTTGCAACAACAGGTCGAATGAATGAAGCACAGCACCTTGAAAAATTAGGCGCAAAACGCGTTTTATCTCGCGAAGAATTCTCAGCACCTGGTAAACCACTCGCTAAAGAGCAATTCGCTGGCGCAATTGATTCTGTGGGTAGCCACACCCTTGCAAATGTGTGTGCATCGATTAAATACGGAGGTGTTGTAACTGCCTGTGGGTTAGCACAAGGAATGGACTTTCCAGCAACGGTAGCGCCGTTTATCCTTCGTGGCATTAGTCTAATGGGTATAGATAGTGTAATGCGCCCTAAAGCTGATCGAATTGAAGCATGGCAACGTCTTAGTGAGTTAGTTGAAACTCAGTACCTCGATGCTATTTCGCAAGAAATACCGCTATCTAAAGCCATAGAAAATGCAGAAGCGTTATTAAAAGGTCAAATTCGCGGCCGTGTAGTGGTTAATTGTAAAGAATAAGCTCGAATATAAACATTCTTAGCAAGTTAGCTATAAAACTAGGGTAAAGGCAATTATACTTACCCTAGTTTTGTAATACCGGACAGTCTAATGAGTAATAAAGAAATTTTCAGCAATAACCCACTGCAAGGTGTAGGTATCGAGCAAGTAGTGACAGAGCTTGTCGAGCAATATGGCTGGGAATTGCTCCACGCCTATATGCGTTTAAACTGCTTTAAAAATAATCCAGATGTTAAATCTGCGGTTAAGTTTTTACGTAAAACACAATGGGCTCAAGAAAAAGTCGAGAACTTTTATTTGTATCGCCTTAAAAATTTACCACGCCCAGACGATGTAAACTACGAGCTGCCACCTCGAGATCGCGTGATCCCTGCGGATCAAAAACCTGGTGAACCGTGTGAGTTAAGTTTTACCGACGCTAAACGCATTCACGCAAAAAAAGAAGCCAAGCAACAAGCACGAACCCGTAAACAGCGTTCAAGTGCGAGTAATCCTTGGGGCAACTAATCAACAATTGCTAGTTACAAGCTGTCAATTTATAAGAGCCGCCTGTTGAGGCGGTTTTTTATGTGAGTTAGCAAGTTAATATCTTCACAACCAGTCAAACTGGTCAATATTATTTTTTATTAATTTAAGGGTAATCTGGTTATGTTACACTTAGTGCATCATCATTAATGTCAGTTAAAAGGATGTATATGTCTAACTACAACGAATCACCTGAACAAATCGCAAACGCAACGCAAGATTTCGTGATGCAACAAACTATGTTGCGTATTAAAGATCCAAAGCCATCTTTAGATTTCTACCAAAACGTTTTAGGCATGAAGTTACTGGGTAAATATGATTTTCCTAAAATGGAGTTTACGCTTTACTTTTTAGGTTATGAGCAAGACATGCCAAAAGGCACCGATAAAGAAAAAGCACAGTGGGTATTTCGCCGCCCTGCTCTTATCGAGCTTACGCATAATTGGGGCACAGAAAACGACGATAGCTTTGCTGGTTACCATAGTGGAAATGATGAACCAAAAGGCTTTGGTCATATTGGTATTAGTGTGCCAGACGTGTACGCAGCATGCGAACGTTTTGCAAAATACGATGTTGAGTTTGTAAAAAAACCAGACGATGGCTCGATGAAAGGCCTAGCCTTTATTAAAGACCCAGATGGGTATTGGATTGAAATACTCTCAGCTGAAGGGATCACTGAGATAATTGAAGAGCATAAGTAAAATTGCGCCGTAAATAACCTGCTATTTAGCAGGTTATTTTATTCTTCATTCTAAGGTTTCATTTCTAAATATGAGCTTGCTTTAGGGTAAAGTGTTCTACGAAGTGAAAAATTAGTTTGCATAAAAATAGACTGCAAAAAGCAAAGGGAGGTACAAAATAGAACTTACGGCTGCCAGCAACCGCATATTATTACGGCCGAGCATTTCACTAGCATAATCAAGCTTAGGTGACCAAAATAAAGGTAGCAAAGACCATACGATGGCGACGCATAACCACCCATTCCAAAATTCAGGTGTTAGATAAACTTTATCTGTGATGAAACCATAAAATGCGAACAAGCCCAATGACATAAAGAGCGCATTCGCTATTTCTTCAAATTTAACAATCTTAGGACTGTCATCTTTACCTGATAGATATCCATATATCTTAAAAGGAAATGGCACGACAGTAATGGCGAGCAAAATAATAAAGGATATTAGCCAGAACATATATTAATTCCATTTAAATGCATATTCGACTTTTACAATTAGGCTTATCCCTACATTTTACAATGATTCAATTATAACTTTTGGATAACATCAGGACTAAAGGATGTAGCTAAAATTAATTTTCTAGAAAAAGCTACGAACAAAAACAGCGTAAAAAATACATTTCCAATGTGATTCAAATAATGAAGGTCATTTAGCAACTTTAAATAATCTACTCGATTGTTTCTCTTTTCGGATCTCTTGGAAAAAACTCATCGGGCTGTCTGGTACATAAATCAAATTCACGGGTATTTTTGTAAGGTAGCTTCATAAAGCCTGCTACACCTACATCTGTGATACTAACCGCGTATTGCATAAGCTTACTTAATAAACGTTTAAATTCAGGTTCTTTACTGGCATCTAGCAGACGATAGTAATGGTGTATCTTCATCCTATCAGGTAAGGCTTCGAAAATGATACAGCCCGTGTGGTGTATTTGGTTAAGCTCAAATACGCACTTTATGACCTTTTTCGGGAGCTGTAATTGCTCATCCGGGTCTTTACCATCTTCAAAGTAAGAATGCGGTCTGGTTACGTCTGAGGCTTGTACATCCATTACTTCGTAATCAAGCTCAGGTAAATGTTCAAACTTAAAAGCACCGGTGCCATCACGCTCTAGCTGAATGGTCTTACGCGCATCAAACAAACAACATTTAAAGAGACCTTTTTGTTCAATCCCTTGTGCTAACATCACCGTGTTGTTAATCGCATCGGTAAACGCAGTGCCGAGTGTTTCATCATGCAGAATAAGTGATGATTCAACAAACATTGAGTTTTCTTTCCAATGAAAACTTAAGCCCCCTACTACCGGGTATTTTGCTAATCGGCTAATAGAGGCCAAAAATGCTTTTTCGGTGTCGCCGGTATCAAATAAAAACTCTTTGTAGTATCTATCGAGCTGAGCATCGTTTACATCAAGTAATTGTTTATTATGGTCGGCTTGTCTTAAAAATTGCTTTCGAGAACTGTAAACCACTGTATCTGGGTGCTCATCAAACTCACTAAACCAATAAGGGATATACGGGCGAATGACTTTACGAGGCAGTTCAGGTAGGTACGCTTTAGCCATTGTAGGCATGTTACGCATAAAATAATCACCTGCGCCATCTCGGGTTGCCTTATCTTTTGAAAGCATGCCGTCAATGACCCGGGCAAGCTCCATAGGTAAATTTAAGCTTGTAGCCGGAATAACCGCCGCACCAAATCGGCAAGATTGTGCAGAGGCTAATGCATAGAGAGTTGAAGCAACACCTTGCTCATCAAAACGTGGCGATGACTGCCCGCCCGACATTTGCTCATCACCAATAAAATACACATCACCCATGCGTGCATTGGTGGTGCTAATATCAGCAGACATAAGATCCATAAAGTTGCTGGCAACCGGATTACCATCAGCATCTATTTGTGCATAAACAGAGCTGCCCCAATCCACCAATGACAACTTATTGGTTTGTTCATCATAAACAATGTTAGAGGGCTTGATATCGCCATGCACAATTGGTTGCGGGCTTAAGCCATTTTTATGTTCACGTAAATCTACAAGCACATTACGTAGCCTAAGAGCCAGCGCCATAACTTTTGCTGCGCTGAAACGCCCCTGTTTGATGGAGATTTTTTCTAAGTCTTCACCTAGAGCGCGCTCCATCATTAAAATGCCTTGTTTTTTAATGCGCTCAAAGGCATAAAATTTTGGTACGAGTGGGTTTTTAACTTGCGAGAGCATGTAGGCTTCGTCTTCTAAACGGTCACGTACACTTTGTGCAAGGGTTATCCGTGAAAACTTAAATACCCAAGGTAGGTTTTCTTCATCAACACCGGCAAAAACAAATCCAAATGCACCAGAGCCAATTAATTCAACGTCACTGTAACCAAGCAAGGTAAGTTGTTTAATACAAATGTTAAGCCATTGGCGGTGCTTTTTAGCATCATGGTGAGACAGCAAATAAACAGACTGTTCTTCATTGATATAAAAATTGCGGATTTGTTTGGGATTCACTGCATCTCTCAAAGTTAAGCGGCTTTTAACCGCTTAATTATTGAATGCTAGGCATTTAATTACAAGGCTTTTGCTCTTCGATGATCCAGCCTTGATTTTTAAAAACTATTTCTGAAAAAATTAAAATGGCACCAGCAAGTAAAATTAGCTCGTTAAGTGATATTACTTCTGCCATAGATACCCATCCCAAAATAAAAAAAGCCAATATATCGAGATACCTGAAATACCAGGCTACTTTGCGTGTTTTACCGTATGTTAGTTGGAAGCGTTGTACTAATTCACCTTCACACTCTAACGATATAACAGCTGAGAAATTAAAGAAGGGCTTAACACGTATAGACAACTGGCAGGCTTTACCATCAACATTAAACTCATGAACAGATTTCGTTTTAAAGTTACGTGATTCTGCTATTAATTCACCGTCTACTTTCAGAACTTCTTTTCCTGAATAAGCTGAACCCCAGTATTCAATAAAATGTTCACCCAGTTTGAAGTTGGCTTTAATGCCTTTGCTCATTGAGACTGTAATGCCATCAGTGTTCATAAAAAATCTCCTTATCATTATGAATTTAAAATACTTAAAAAATAAAAAAACGGCAAGCTAGGCTTACCGTTTTGGTACTTTCAATGGGTAAAGGGTTACCTTATGAGATTAAAGGCGAATACCGCCATCAATTTCAACAACACGACCTGTAAAAAAGTCATTCTCTACAATGTATTGTGCTGTTTGAGCAATTTCTTCTGCTTCACCAAAACGACCCACTGGTGTTACTGCCATCATGCGTTGTTTTGCTTCTGGTTTCATTGCATCTGTCATTGCTGTGCGAATAACACCCGGTGCAATTGCACCAACACGGATACCAAAGCGACCTAACTCTTTCGCCCAACCCGTTGTCATCGCAACAACACCGGCTTTAGACGCTGCATAGTTTGTTTGGCCGATGTTACCAGCACGAGCAACACTCGACATATTAACGATAACGCCACCTTTGCCAGACTCAATCATGTGGCTCGCAGCTTCACGCCCTGCTAAGAATACACCGGTTAGGTTCACATCAATCACAGATTGAAATTGAGCCAACGACATTTTATCTACCACTTTGCCTTCTTTTGCTTTGATAAACATACCATCGCGTAAGATACCCGCGTTGTTAATTAACACGCCGATATGGCCAAAGTCTTTGTTAATCGTGTTAAACGTTGCTACCACTGCATCTTCATCTGTAACATTAGCAGCATACGCCATGACTTTTGTGCCATGCTTGGCAAGCGCTGATACTGCCGTATCAAGTACGTCTTGTTGCATATCGATAAGGGCGATGTTCGCACCAAGCGATGCAAATTTCTCGGCCATCGCAAAGCCTAAACCTTGCGCACCACCGGTAATTACGATGTTGTTGTTTTTAATTTCCACAACAATCTCCTACTTCGAGAATAATTTAAAAATAGCGCTAAAATCATCACTACCCGCACCTTGATGCTGAAGCATAGTGTATAGATTCTTCGCCATTGACCCCATTGGGGTAGATGAATTACTTTGCTGAGCCGCTTCCATAGCAAGACCTAAGTCTTTCGCCATTAAATCAACCATAAAGCCCGGTTTATAATCATTACTTGCTGGCGCCGTTTCCATTACACCAGGGCATGGGTTATAAAGCTCAAGTGTCCAGTTACGGCCAGAGCTTGCAGTCATGATGTCACTTAACACTTTTGGGTCTAGCCCGTTATTTATCCCCATTTGTAGTGCTTCGCTAGTACCTGCCATTAAAATGCTTAGCAGCATGTTGTTACAGATTTTTGCGACTTGGCCTGCACCAATATCACCAGCATGGAAGATATTTTTACCCATATCTACTAAAGCCAGCTTGGCTTTTTCAAAGTGACTTTGCTCACCACCGACGATAAAGGTTAAAGTGCCCGCTGTTGCTCCTGCAACACCACCTGATACCGGTGCATCAACAAAATCAATGCCTTTTTGAGCAAGTTCGCTACCTACTTGACGCGCTGATTCGGCATCAATGGTTGAGCAGTCAATCACCAAAGTTTTGCTATCAAGTAAGTTGATAAGACCTGTTTCGCCTAAGTAAAGCGACTTAACGTGTTTGCTTGCTGGTAGCATACTGATAAAAATATCAGCGCCAATGGCACACTCAGCTGCATCGGTAGCAGCAATTGCACCTTTATCGGCAAGCTCATTAACCGCTGCTTTATTTAAGTCAAACACGCGAACTGTATGACCTGCATTGACAAGGTTTGCCGCCATTGGGCCACCCATGTTGCCTAAACCAATAAATCCTATTGTTAATTTAGCCATTTGTTTACCCCTTGGACTTAAGATGACGTTAATGAGTTAAGTGGATGAGATTGCTCATCCCAGCGTGCTGTAAAGAAGCTACCTACAACTGCTTCGTCGATATCGCTAAGCGATTTAAACTGCCAGTTTGGTGCACCGTCTTTGTCGATTAGTAGCGCACGAACTCCTTCTTGGAACTCGCCTACTTCGCCACAGCGAACCGACATACCCAGCTCCATTTTAAAGCACTGTGCTAATGTCATTTCTTTTGAATTAGCTAATTGACGTTCAACCAGCGCACAACTAAGCGGACAACCATGCGCTAATGACTTTTGCGCACGGGTAAGCCATTTATCTTCGGTTTCTAAGCTTTGGATGTAGTCAACTTTGCCCTGCAGTGAGTCAAATTCAGCCAGCTTTTGAATAACCTCAAGGTTATCTTTTACGTTACCTTTAGGGACACGACCTGAAATATTATCAATAGAGATTAGAATGTTAGTCAGCTTTTCGTGATTTAATGAGGCTGTTTTTCCCCACTTTTCAGCTGTGATAGCCGTTAAAATAGCGTCATATTTATCTGCTGTTGCATAGTGATCAGCAAGATTAACAAACAAGGCATCTTCAGCATTGATAGACGCCGCAGTTAACCCTAAAAATAAACCCACTTGCTCAGGCATTTTATGTAAGAAATAACTGCCGCCAACATCTGGGTATAAACCAATAGTTAGCTCAGGCATTGCAATACGCGATGACTCTGTTACCACTCGGTGACTTGCCCCAGCCATTAAGCCAAGACCGCCACCCATAACAATGCCATTACCCCAAAGTAATATTGGCTTTTCATAGCAGTGAATTAGGTAGTCTAATTTATACTCAAGGGTAAAAAAGTCTTCAATGTAGTGAGCAGGCTCACCTGTGCTCATTGCTTTATGCAGGCTAACGACATCGCCACCGGCACAAAATGCTTTTTCGCCAGCCCCTTTTAGAATAACCATGGCAACTGCGTCATCGTCAGCCCATTTTCTAAGCTGAGGCTCAAGCAGTTGGATCATGTCGTAATTTAAGGCATTTAACGACTTAGGCGCATTGAGTGTCGCAATTGCAATGAGGCCGCTCTCGGCCTCTGCAGTTTCAAACACCACAGGCGCATCTTGATGATTTAGTAGTGTTAAGTTAGTCATTAGCCATTTACCCAATTTGCTTTACGCTTTTCTAAGAACGCATTCACGCCTTCTTTTTGATCTTGCGTATCGAATAATTGTACAAATAACTCACGCTCTAATGGCAATGCATGGGCCATAGGTTGTGTGCGACCTTTTTGAATAAGCTCTTTACATGCAGTCACAGCAACCGGGCTTTGTTCGCCAACTTGGTTAGCAAGTTTCATTGCCGCAGCTAAGCTTTCACCAGTACCAACCACTTCTTCAACAAGGCCAATTTCACGTGCTTTGTCTGCTTTTAAGCGTTCACCACATAAAATCATGCGTTTTGCCCAGCCTTCACCTACAAGCCATGCAAGGTTTTGCGTACCACCAGCACAAGGCAACAAGCCAACTTTCGCTTCAGGAAGTGCCATTTGAGCTTGCTCTTCAGCAATACGAATATCACAAGCAAGGGCCACTTCAAGACCACCGCCCATGGCATAACCATTAATTGCCGCGATTGATACACCACGGAAATTAGTTAATGCTTCAAATGCATCACCAAACACTTTAGACATAGTGGCTGCAACGCCTTTATCACCACTAGCAAACACGTTTAAATCGGCACCAGCACTAAAGAACTTTTCACCTTGGCCTGTAATCACTAATGCATAGACATTTTTGTTAGCATTTAGCTCAGTTACAGTGTCTTTTAATGCAGTTAATGTATCTTGTGTCCAGGTATTCGCTGGCGGGTTATTCATAGTTAAAACCGCTACATTACCTTCAATATTTAAATCAATCGATGGGTTAGACATAGGTTGCTCCTTATAGAATGTCACCAGCTGACTCAGCTAAGATACGACGTGCGATAATCACACGCATGATTTCGTTTGTGCCTTCAAGAATTTGATGCACACGGACGTCTCTAAAATGACGCTCTAATGGGTATTCTTTGATGTAACCGTAACCACCGTGAATTTGTAGTGCGTCATCACAGACTTTAAAGCCAACATCTGTAGCAAAACGTTTTGCCATTGCACAGTAAGTGGTTTTTTCACTGTCACCCGTATCAAGTTTAAATGCGGCTAAGCGCACCATTTGACGAGCGGCAACAAGCTCGGTGTTCATATCGGCAATCTTAAATTGCAGTGCTTGGAAAGCAGCTAATGGCTTACCAAACTGCTCACGCTCTTTTAAGTATTCGCGAGCAGTATTAAGAGCTGCTTGAGCTGTACCTATTGAACAAGTTGCAATGTTAATACGACCACCGTCTAAGCCTTGCATTGCAAACTTAAAGCCTTCGCCTTCTTGACCTAGTAAGTTAGCCGCAGGAATTCTGACACCTTCAAAGCTAATTAAACGTGTTGGCTGTGCATTCCAGCCCATTTTTTCTTCAGCTTTACCGTATTCAATACCTGCTGCATCAGCTGGCACAACAAATGCCGAAATACCAGCAGCGCCTTCACCACCTGTGCGCGCCATAACAACCAGTAAGTCAGTTTCACCAGCACCCGAAATAAACATTTTAGAGCCTGAGATCACATACTCATCGCCCTCTTTAACCGCTTTGGTTTTTAGCGATGCGGCATCAGAGCCTGAACCCGGCTCTGTTAAACAGTAGGACGCAAGTAACTCACCCATTACTAATTGTTCACAGTACTGGGCTTTAACCTCATCAGTACCAAAGCTTGCAATCATCCAGGTTGCCATATTATGAATGGTCAACATAGCGGTGGTTGCAGTACAACCCATGGCAAGCTGCTCAAAGATAATGCTTGAATCTAGGCGAGATAAACCTAAGCCGCCCGCTTCTTCTGGGGTATATAAACCACAAAAACCTAGCTCACCGGCTGCTTTAATGGTGTCTTTCGGGAAAATGTGCTCTTGGTCCCACTTTGCTGCATGTGGAGCAAGTTCAGACTCTGCAAACTGACGGGCTGTTTCAGCAAACGCTTGCTGATCTTCGGTTAAATTAAAGTCCATAGTAGACCTCTATTTTGTTGTCTTATTCTTGTGTGAATAACGATTGTTGTCGTTTAAATGTGTGTTCTTTGAGCGAGCGTGTGCTCGCTCAGCAGTAAATTAATTACGGCTTATTTAAGGTTGATACTCATGTTCGGACCAGAGGCGATATCATCCTCGAACCAACGTGAAGTAATTGTTTTCGTTTCTGTGTAAAAACGAATACCTTGCTTACCGTAGGTGTGTTGGTCACCGTAGAATGAGCCTTTCCAACCTGTGAAAGAGAAAAACGGTAGTGGCACAGGAATTGGCACGTTGATACCAACTTGACCTACTTCGATTTCATGTTGGAATTTACGTGCAGCAGCGCCGCTTGATGTGAATAACGAAGTACCGTTACCGTAAGGCGAGTTATTGATAAGCTCAATCGCCTCATCGAGTGTATCTACAAAAATACAAGCCAGTACTGGACCAAAGATCTCTTCTTTGTATAAATCCATTTCTGTTGTTACATCAGTAAATAATGTTGGGCCAACCCAGTTGCCTTGCTCGTAGCCTTCAACAGTAAAGTCAGAGCCATCAATTAAGCACGTTGCACCTTGTTCTTTACCACTTGCGATAAGTGATAAGATTCGATCTTTTGCCGCTTTTGATGTTTGTGGGCCGTAGGCCGCGTTTGCATCATCCCATACACCAGGGCGTACGTTTTCAAAGCCTGCTTTAATTTCATCAACCCAGTCTTTTGCTTGACCAACAAACACAGCAACCGAAATACCCATACAGCGCTGACCCGCAGCACCTACAGACGCACCTACTAGATTATTTACAACATGCGATTTACTTGCATCAGGCATAATTACCATGTGGTTTTTTGCACCCACACAAGCTTGTACGCGTTTAAGGTTTGCTGTGCCTTTTGAATAGATGTATTCACCTACACCACACGAACCAACAAATGAAATAGCGCGTACTGCTGGGTCTTCTAATAAACGGTCAACTTGTGGTTTTGTACCATGAACAACTTGTAACACCCCTTTTGGCGCACCCGCTTCAACAAATAGTTCAGCTAAACGCATTGGTGTTAATGGATCTTGTTCTGATGGTTTGAGAATAAAGGTGTTACCACACACAATAGCCAGTGGGAACATCCATAAAGGGATCATTGCAGGGAAGTTAAATGGCGTAATACCCGCACATACACCCAGTGGCTGCATGTAAGAGTATGTATCGATTTTACGCGCTACGTTTTCCATTGTTTCGCCCATCATTAGTGATGGTGCATTGGCTGCTTGCTCAACCACTTCAATACCACGCCAAACATCGCCTTTGGCATCTTCAAATGTTTTACCCAGCTCATGACAAATAATCGTCGCAAGCTCGTCATGGTTTTCTTTTAGTAGTGCTGCGTATTTCATCATAATGCGCGCACGCTCAGAAATTGGCACTTCTTTCCATGTTTTAAATGTTTCTTTTGCAGAGGCAATGGCTGCATCCATTTCAGCATCCGTTGCACACGGAACTTGAGCTAACACTTCTTGGTTTGCAGGATTGATAACATCAATCAACTGCGTTGAACTTGATTGGGTAAATTCGCCGTTGATAAATAAAGGTACTTGGTGCATGAGGCACTCCTCCCCAGTGGGTATAAAGAGGCCGCAACATGATAGTTTTTAAAATACGTTGCGGCTGTGAGAGATTAAAATTCTAAAGCGATTAAATAACTTCAACTGCCATAGCAACAGCTTCACCACCACCGATACACAGTGAGGCAACACCTTTGCTAAGACCACGATTCTTTAATGCATGAATTAAGGTAACTAAGATACGCGCGCCGCTTGCACCAATTGGGTGACCAAGTGCACAGGCACCGCCGTTTACGTTTACTTTGCTTTCATCAAGTTTTAACTCGTTAATTGCAAGCATAGTCACCATGGCAAACGCTTCGTTGATTTCCCATAAATCAACATCATTCACAGACCAACCAGCTTTTTCTAAAAGCGATTGCATCGCGCCAACTGGTGCTAAAGTAAATTCACTTGGTGCTTGAGAATGTGTGCTGTGAGCAACGATACGACAAAGTGGTGTTAAACCTTGTGCTTTTGCATCTGACTCACGCATCAACACAAGTGCTGCTGCACCATCAGAAATTGATGACGAGTTCGCAGCTGTAATCGTGCCGTCTTTTTTAAATGCAGGACGTAAACCTGGAATTTTATCAGGACGCGCATTGCCTGGTTGCTCATCAATCGCAACGGTCACATCACCTTTGCGTGTTGAGATAGTGTGTGCGGCGATTTCATTATCAAATGCGCCTGTTTCAATTGCGCTATTTGCTTTAGTCAGTGAGCTAAGTGCAAAGTTGTCCATTTGTTCACGACCAATTGAATATTGATCGGCAGTATCTTGTGCAAAACAACCCATTGCTTTGTTGTCGTAAGCATCTTCAAGGCCGTCACACATCATGTGATCTTTTACTTCGCCATGACCCATACGCATACCTGAACGTGCATTCGGTAACATATAAGGCGCGTTACTCATGCTTTCCATACCACCTGCAACAGCGGTGTTTATAGAGCCTGATTTAATTAAGTCATGGGCAAACATTGCAGCCTTTAAGCCAGAGCCACATACTTTGTTGATTGTTGTTGCGCCAGTACCTTGGTAAAGGCCCGCTTTTAACATTGCTTGTCGCGCAGGTGCTTGACCAAGACCAGCTGGTAATACACAGCCCATGATCACTTCGTCAATCTTATCGGCAGATAAACCAGCTTGCTCTAAGCTACTTTTAATAGCTGTAGCACCTAAATCAGTTGCGTGAGCACCACTAAGTGCGCCCATAAAACCACCCATAGGGGTGCGTTTTGCGGCAACAATAACAACGGCTTCAGTAGTCATAATTGGCTCCATGTTAGTGGTTATCATCATGTGTTCAAATCATGTGTAACCAAACAGTTAATTTGTTATAGTTTAATTTCGATTTAATTCAGCATACATAATATTTACGTTTACGCCAACGTAAATCTAAAATCAACTTTTTTGCGGTCGTTAAAACTGTAAACTTATCTGTATTTTGTTGTATTAAAAATCGAACATCTGCTTACAAGGCTAGATAAATAGAGCTTTCCAACAAATCCAACCAGTTATCTTTATAAGTCTAAAGTATAACTCCCAAATCACCCTTTACCTTTACGTAAACTTCACTTATATTGGAGTTATTCGAATGAGGTAAATAAATCATGAAACAAGACAATCAAACAAACTTTGAAAGCGCAGCAGTTGAACCTGCTAGCAATGAGCAAACGTTTAGTATCAGCGAACTAGCAAAAGAATTTGATATTACCACCCGCTCTATCCGCTTTTACGAAGACCAAGGTCTGATATCACCTGAGCGCAATGGTCAAACCCGTATTTATTCAAAACGCGACAAAGTAAGACTAAAACTTATTCTACGCGGTAAACGCTTAGGTTTTACCTTGGCTGAAACGGGTCGTTTGTTTGAACTTTACGATGCTGATAAATCAAGCGCTAAACAGCTAGTGACTATGCTTGACCTTATCGCAGAGAAAAAAGCGGACCTAAGCCAACAAATGGACGACATTAAAGTTGTACTGATGGAATTGGTTACAGCAGAACGCCGCTGTCGTGAAACCCTTAATAATTTAGACGAATAACCTGACAACAATCTCGTCAACAGACTCTCACAGGAACACACATTATGAGCACTATTTCACTATACAAAGAAATGAACTTCGGACTTGGCGAAACAGCAGACATGATCCGCGATCACGTTAATAGCTTTGCCAGCCAAGAAATCGCCCCACTTGCAGAACAAACAGATTTAGACAATGCCTTCCCTAATCAACTTTGGCCACAACTTGGCGAAATGGGTTTATTAGGTATGACAGTGCCTGAAGAATTTGGCGGTGCTGGCCTTGGTTATCTTGAGCATGTAATCGCAATGGAAGAAATTAGCCGTGCAAGTGCATCGATTGGTTTAAGTTATGGTGCTCATTCAAACTTATGTGTTAACCAAATTAACCGTAATGGGTCACAAGCACAAAAAGAAAAGTACTTACCAAAACTTATTAGTGGTGAGCACATTGGTGCCCTTGCGATGAGTGAGCCAAATGCGGGTTCTGATGTTGTATCAATGAAATTAAAAGCTGAGAAAAAAGGCGATGTATTTGTACTTAACGGTAACAAAATGTGGATCACTAATGGTCCAGATGCCGATACCTTTGTTATCTACGCAAAAACAGATTTAAATGCCGGCCCTAAAGGCATCACAGCGTTCATCGTTGAACGTAACACTCCGGGATTCTCTACTGCGCAAAAGCTAGACAAACTTGGTATGCGTGGCTCTAACACCTGTGAATTAGTGTTTGAGAACTGCGAAGTACCAGCAGAAAACATTCTAGGTAACTTAAACGAAGGCGTAAAAGTACTTATGAGTGGCCTAGATTATGAGCGTGTTGTTTTAGCGGCAGGCCCGCTTGGCATTATGCAAGCATGTATGGACATTGTGGTTCCATATATTCATGAGCGTAAACAATTTGATAGCCCAATTGGTCAGTTCCAGCTTATTCAAGGCAAAATCGCTGATATGTACACGCAAATGAATGCTGCTCGTTCTTATGTTTACACGGTAGCTCGTGCATGTGACCGCGGCGAAACAACGCGTAAAGATGCCGCTGGCGCAATTTTATATGCCGCAGAGCTGGCAACTAAGATGGCCCTTGATGCTATTCAAATCTTAGGGGGTAATGGTTATATCAACGAATACGCAACAGGTCGTTTATTACGTGATGCAAAACTGTATGAAATTGGCGCAGGTACCTCTGAAATCCGCCGCATGCTAATTGGTCGCGAATTATTCACTGAAAGCCGATAGGACCTTGTTATGACGATTTTAAAATCGAGTGTAAATCCACACGATCCGCAATTTTTGCAAAATCACGACAACATGGCAGCACTCGTAACTGACTTACGTGAAAAAGTAGCTGATATCCGTTTAGGCGGTGGCCCTGCCCTGATTGAGCGCCACCAAGGCCGTGGTAAGTTGTTTGTTCGTGACCGTATTGAAACGCTACTTGATGAAGGCTCGCCATTTTTAGAGATTTCACAATTTGCAGCCTTTGGCGTGTATGAACAAGCCATTCCTTGTGCCGGTGTTGTTGCCGGTATTGGTCGTGTGAAAGGCGTTGAATGTATGATCATCGCCAATGATGCAACCGTAAAAGGCGGTACTTACTTTCCGTTAACGGTGAAAAAACATCTACGCGCCCAAGATATCGCAGAGCGTTGTCATTTACCGTGTATTTATTTAGTTGATTCAGGCGGTGCAAACCTGCCTGAACAAGATGATGTATTCCCAGATAAATTACATTTTGGCCGTATTTTCTATAATCAGGCACGTATGTCTGGTAAAGGCATTCCACAAATTGCAGTCGTAATGGGTTTATGTACTGCAGGTGGTGCTTATGTACCAGCGATGGCTGATGAAAGTATTATCGTAAAAGAGCAAGGCACAATTTTCTTAGCAGGCCCGCCACTGGTTAAAGCGGCTACGGGTGAAGAAGTTAGTGCAGAAGAGCTCGGTGGTGCTGATGTTCACTGTAAAACATCAGGTGTTGCCGATCACTATGCTGAAAACGATGCTCATGCGCTTTCGATTGCGCGCCAATGTATTGAACGAATTAACTATCAGCGCCCTACTGCACCGTTACTTGATGATGTTAAACCACCGCGTTACGACATTAACGAAATTTACGGCATTGTGGGTACCGACCTTAAAAAGCCATTTGATGTACGCGAAGTAATTGCTCGTGTTGTTGATGATTCATCATTTGATGAATTTAAACGATACTTTGGCGAAACATTAGTAACCGGCTTTGCAAAAATATTTGGTCACTCTGTCGGTATTGTTGCCAACAACGGCATTTTATTTAGTGAATCGGCGCAAAAAGGCGCGCACTTTATTCAACTATGTGCGCAACGCAAAATTCCTTTGGTGTTTTTACAAAATATTACTGGCTTTATGGTTGGTAAAAAATACGAAGCCGAAGGCATCGCCAAGCATGGTGCGAAAATGGTAACCGCTGTGTCATGTGCTGATGTACCAAAATTCACCGTATTAATTGGTGGCTCGTATGGTGCAGGTAACTACGGTATGTGTGGTCGTGCATTCGAACCAACCATGATGTGGATGTGGCCAAACGCCCGTATCTCTGTAATGGGTGGTGAACAAGCAGCTGGCGTTCTTGCACAAGTTAAACAAGACGGTTTAGCCCGTAAAGGCGAAAGCATGACTGATGAGCAAGTCAGTGAGTTTAAAAAGCCAATTATCGAGCAATACGAAAAACAAGGTCATCCATATTACGCCAGTGCCCGCCTTTGGGATGATGGCATTATCGATCCTGCTGATACCCGCAATGTATTGGGGCTTGCCTTAAGTGCAGCTAAAAATGCACCAGAGCGCGATTCGCAGTTCGGCGTATTTAGAATGTAATGGAGGCCTTATGTCAGTAACACTCGAAATAACAAAATCAAATGTGGCTGTACTGGTACTAAGTCGCCCTGAAAAACACAATGCATTTAACGAAGAAGTCATCAGTGAACTGATCCGTTTAATTGAACACGCAAATAGCTGTGATGTGCGCGCACTGGTTTTAAAAACCGAAGGTAAGCACTTCTCTGCTGGCGCTGATTTAAACTGGATGAAGTCGATGGCAGGCAATGACTTTGCTGAAAACTTAGCGGACTCTATGCAGCTAGCAAAGCTTATGAAAGTCCTTGCTACAAGCCCACATCCAACAATTTGTGCTGTACAAGGTGCTGCATTTGGCGGTGCGTTAGGCTTGATTGCGTGTTGTGATATCGCAATTTGCCAAGACGATGCACAGTTTTGCTTAAGTGAAGTAAAGCTTGGTCTTATTCCTGCAGTTATCAGCCCTTATGTCATTAAAGCTATTGGTGAGCGCGCTGCACGTCGTTATTTTTTAACGGCAGAGATTTTTGACGCGCATACAGCTAAGCAACTGGGTTTAATTCACCAGATCACCGGCGATTTACAAACAGCGCTCGATAAACACTTACAAAACCTTGTGAACAATGGCCCTATTGCCGTTAAAGCAGCAAAGCAGCTAATCAATGATGTCGCTGGCAACGTAATAGATGATGCACTTATTGAGTTAACCGCAGAGCGCATTGCACGCATTCGTGTATCTGAAGAAGGCCAAGAAGGTCTGACTGCATTTTTTGAAAAACGCGCCCCTAACTGGCAGAAATAGGAACCATTATGACAACAAAATCATTGAAAAAAATTCTCGTTGCCAACCGTGGTGAAATTGCCTGCCGAGTTATGCGTACAGCAAAGCAAATGGGCTTAACAACGGTTGCAGTTTACTCAGATGCAGATAAACATGCTCAGCACGTAAAGCTTGCTGATGAGGCGTACCATATTGGTTCTGCACCAAGTAAAGACTCATACTTAGTGGCAGACAAAATCATCGATGTTGCAAAACAAGCAGGTGTTGATTGTATTCATCCAGGTTATGGTTTTTTATCTGAGAACTGTGACTTTGCGCTCGCGTGTGAGAAAAATGATATCGCCTTTATTGGCCCACCAGCATCAAGCATTGAAGCCATGGGTTCAAAAACCCGCGCTAAAGAAATTATGCACCAAGCGAATGTACCTTTAGTACCTGGTTATTATGGTGACAATCAAGATACTGAGTTCTTACAAGCTGAAGCTGAAAAAATTGGTTATCCGGTACTGATTAAAGCGGCTTTTGGTGGCGGTGGTAAAGGTATGCGAGTTGTTGAACACGCAAAAGACTTTATCAGTGCTCTTGAAGGCGCAAAACGTGAAGCAAAAGCCGGCTTTGGTAACGATTTAGTACTGTTAGAGCGCTACGTCACTAAACCTCGCCATGTTGAAGTACAAGTTTTTGCAGATAGCCATGGTAACTGTGTGTACTTAGGCGACCGTGACTGCTCTTTACAGCGTCGTCACCAAAAAGTAATTGAAGAAGCCCCTGCTCCGGGTTTATCTGATGCACTTCGTAAAGAAATGGGTGAAGCTGCGGTACGTTGTGCCCAAGCGATTAACTATCGCGGTGCAGGTACGGTTGAGTTTTTACTTTGTGGTGATGAATTCTTCTTCATGGAAATGAACACCCGTTTACAAGTAGAGCACCCAGTAACAGAAATGGTTACTGGTGTTGATTTGGTGAATTGGCAAATCAACATTGCGGCAGGTGAAGCATTACCACTTAGCCAAGCAGATATTCAACTGCAAGGTCACAGCTTTGAAGCGCGTATTTATGCTGAAGATCCAAGTAATGACTTTATTCCTTGTTCTGGCCACATTGATGCCCTATTTACACCGAACGAATCTGAATTTGTACGTATAGATACAGGGATTGCAGCGGGTGATGAAATCAGCCCATTCTACGACCCTATGATTGCTAAGTTAATTGTTCATGACGATAACCGTGAGGCTGCGCTTGGGCGTTTATCAAAAGCATTAGAGCAATTCCACCTATCAGGTTTTAGCTGTAACGTTAATTTCTTACATAATCTTGCTAACCACCCAACTTTTCAAGCAGGTGCACCCGATACGCACTTTATTGAAGACCAAGGTGAGCGCCTTGTTGCTAAAAACGAGCAACAGTCTGTTATTGCGACCGTTGTAGCAGCCTATGTGTATGCACATCAACTAAAAGGTGAAAACAGCAGCCCATGGCAACAATTAACAGGCTTTATGCTTAACAGTGACGCTAAAACAACAATTCCGTTTGTAGATTTTAACGTTCATGCTATTAAGACCTCAGAAGGCTTTAAAATCAGCCTAGATGGAGTTGACTATACAACCTCGGGCAAGGTTGAAAATGGCCTTGCAAACTTAGTTGTTAATGGCGAAAAAATCGTAGCTCATATCAATCAAACAGACTCTCACATCACAGTGATGTACAAAGCACAACAAACAGTGCTAGAGCTGATTGATAAACACTATATTAGTGAACACGAAAGTGATGCACTACCACTTGCTGCGCCACTCAATGGTACTGTTGTTAAGCATTTGGTTGAGGTGGGTAGTACGGTTGCTAAAGGTGATGCGGTCGTCATTATTGAAGCTATGAAAATGGAATACACACTCAATGCCCCGCATAATGGTGTATTAACGAGCTATTGCTTTGCTGAAGGTGAACTGGTGAGTCACGGTGATATGCTCGCGATTGTAGAAGAGCCGGAGGCGTAATGGCACAGTTTCCTGATTTTGTTCGCATTGTAGAAGTTGGCGCCAGAGACGGTTTGCAAAATGAAGCAGCCGTTAGTACTCAAGATAAAGTCGCTCTTATCAACGCCCTTGCAGATGCTGGCCTTAAAGATATTGAAGCAGGCGCATTTGTGTCACCTAAATGGGTGCCACAAATGGCTGACTCAAGCGATGTAATTAGCGCGTTAAATTTGCCTAATGTTAACTTAAGTGCCCTCACCCCAAATTTACGGGGTGCAGAAGCAGCAAAACAAGTCGACATTCAAGAATTTGCTATCTTTACAGCGGCAAGTGAAGCGTTTTGTCAAAAGAACATTAACTGCTCTATTGATGAAAGTATTGATCGCTTTAAAGATGTGATGGCTTTTGCCAAAGCGAATAACATTCGTGTTAGAGGTTATGTGAGCTGCGTTATGGGTTGCCCATATCAAGGTGATGTCGACTACAATGATGTATTAAAAGTATCACAAAGATTACTTGAGCTTGGCTGTTACGAAATTAGCCTAGGTGACACCATTGGTGTGGGTACGGCGAAAAAAGTCGATGAATTATTAGATTTACTTTTGCAACATATTGATAAATCAAAACTCGCTGTACATTTTCACGACACCTACGGGCAAGCGCTCACAAATATTTACACCGCCCTAAGCCGCGGTATAGCAACGGTTGACAGTGCTGTTGCAGGCCTTGGTGGTTGCCCTTATGCCAAAGGCGCGTCAGGAAATGTTGCCACTGAAGATGTAGTTTACTTACTGCAAGGGCTTGGCATAGAGCATGGAATTGATTTAGAAAGACTGGCAAAAGCTGGTTGGGCTATTTGCAGTGCATTAAATAAACAACCTGTCAGCAAGGTATCACTTGCTCTAAAGAACACTCAGAATAATTAAGGAGTAGGCTCATGGCCGGTTTCGATAAAGTGGTTTCAAGTTATGAAGCTGCAATGGAAGGTTTAAAAGATGGCGATACTATTATCGCTGGTGGCTTTGGCTTGTGTGGTATTCCTGAGGGACTTATCAGTGAAATTAAGCGTAAACAGACTAAAAATCTAACCGTTGTTTCGAACAACTGCGGTGTTGATGATTTTGGTTTAGGTGTTTTACTTCACGATAAGCAAATTAAAAAAATCATCGCTTCTTATGTGGGTGAAAATGCCCTTTTCGAAAAACAACTACTCGATGGCGAAATTGATGTTGTTTTAACACCACAAGGGACACTGGCTGAGAAGATGCGTGCTGGTGGTGCGGGTATTCCCGCGTTTTATACCGCTACAGGTTACGGTACTCCGGTTGCCGAAGGTAAAGAAGTCAAAGAATTTGATGGTCGCCCGTATATCTTAGAAGAATCAATTACTGGCGAGTTTGCCATTGTTAAAGCATGGAAAGCCGACCGCTACGGTAACCTTGTATTTCGCCACACAGCAATGAACTTCAACCCGATGGCCGCGACAGCAGGTAAAATCACTGTTGCTGAAGTAGAAGAGATTGTTGAGCCTGGAGAACTTGAGCCAAGCCAAATTCATACCCCAGGTATTTATGTTAATCGCGTGATCAAAGGTAACTTTGAAAAACGCATTGAACGTGTAACAACTCGCGATTAAGGAGCATTCAAATGGCATTATCACGTGAACAAGTTGCAATGCGTGTTGCACAAGAACTACAAGACGGTTATTACGTTAATCTAGGTATTGGTATCCCTACTCTAGTAGCTAATTATGTACCAGAAGGTATTGAAGTCATGCTACAGTCTGAGAATGGCCTACTAGGTATGGGTGCGTACCCAACTAAAGACCAAGTTGATGCAGATATGATCAATGCGGGTAAAGAAACCGTGACAGCAGCCACAGGTGCAGCAATATTTAATAGTGCAGATAGTTTTGCCATGATACGGGGTGGTCATGTAGACTTAACAGTATTAGGTGCATTTGAAGTTGATCAGAACGGTAACATCGCATCGTGGATGATCCCAAAGAAGCTAATTAAAGGCATGGGTGGCGCGATGGACCTCGTTGCTGGCGCGAAGAATATTATTGTTACGATGACTCATGCAAGCAAGCATGGTGACTCTAAGTTATTAGAAAGTTGCACTTTACCGCTAACTGGGGTTAACTGTGTAAAGAAAATCGTAACTGATTTGGCCGTACTAGAAGTTAAAGACGGCGCATTTCATCTAATTGAACGCGCTCCGGGCGTGTCAGTAGATGAAATTATTAGCAAAACGGCAGGCAAATTGCTTGTTGAAGGTGATGTTCCAGAGATGGTTTTTTAAACCACTCATACCAGTCGTGTTGAGTTATTAGGCATTTATAGCGACGGAAAAATAGAGTGATAACAAGGCAGAAATTTAGACGTGTAGTTACTCTACATTAGAAATTTCTAACGCAGTTAGCGCTTTATTTAGCACGCTAGAATGACTAAGTATTTAAGTCGATTGGTATCATCCCATGTACCGACCTCATTCCCAGTGCCAATGGCGCTGAGTTACCCAAAATCCCTCGCAAGAGGGATTTTTTTTATCTCTTAGCTACAGAACTTTTGCACCAATTTGTCACACAAATGGTTTAAAATGCCCTAACTTTGTGAGGTGAAAGTCTTTGAAGCTTAGGGTGTTACCTGTTTCAGAAAAATGGTAAAATTCACAATCCACAATAAAAGTAGATTAAACAATCAATTACCGAATGTTTTTTATGCGTTTATGCAAAGATTAGCTATATTTATTTTTTACTCTCTTACTTTTTACATTTTGGGATAATAATTGCTTAGCAGTTAATTAACTAACAAGCGCTATTGAGACTTACTGAAATTAACTATGCAAACACCTATTCGTGGCTTACGCTCATTTTGTTTTGCTGCACGTACTCTTAGTTTTAAAGATGCGGCAAACCAACTTTACCTTACGCCTTCTGCCGTAAGCCATCAGATCAAACAATTAGAAGAACAATTGGGTATTGAACTGTTTGAACGTCAAACCCGCTCAATTCGCCTGACAGCTGCAGGTAAGAATTTTTATGACTCTGTGTCACCGCTTATAAAAGCGCTTGAAAAAACCATCAACGAGTTTAGTCAATTACAAGAGAATGTGACTATTAGCATCACACTACCTGAATTTTTCGCCAGTGAACTTTTAATGCCGAAGCTAAGCGAATGGACTAGTGAACACCCGAATACTAACTTACAGCTTAATACATTAAAAACGCGTAAAGAGCTGACTAAGCAAAGCGATTTGTCGATTGTATTATCTTCATCTAAACCGCATGAAGGCGTTGTACATGAGCTGTTTTCGCTATCGTATACACCAGCATGTAATAAAGAAAACTGGCAAGCATGGCAAGAAAACCCATTTCAGGCCTTAAACGAAGTACCTCTTATACTTCACAAAGCGCGTCCTTGGGCTTGGCATCAATGGGCAGAACATGCCGGTGTAGAAGACTTCGCACCAAAGCAAATTATTCAGGTTGATAGTATGTTTGGTGTGGCACGTGCAGCGCAACAGGGTATGGGTATTGCCCTAATCCCCTTACCTATTAGTCAGACTTGGTTTGATGAGCAATGGCTATTTAATTTCACTGATATGCCATTAAAAACCAAAGACAAATACTACTTAGTGCAACATGACCCTAGCGAAACAAATGCACAGCTAGAGCTGTTTATTAAATGGATGATTGATACTTTTAAACATCTAAAATAACAAATAATAACGACCCTCAACTTCATTGAGGGTCTTTTATTGCTAATTTAGCTTTTAGACTTGGTTACTAAAATACTTACTTTATTTTCACCAATTTCAAAAGACGCTTGTTTACCATACTCCACAATAAAAGAAGGTGTAAAAGATCTTCCAGTGAGCGTGATAGATGTTTCTATTGCCGCCGTATTCTCTTTTTGTGGTATCACTGTAACTTCATAGTTAAAAGAATCGCCAACCGAAATGGTTGCAGGTTGCTTCTCTTCCACCAGCATTACTGGTGATGCTAGTAGCTCATTCGCTTTATAAACTGATGTTTCTACTTGAAAACTATCAGCTGCGAAACAACTTGTTGATGCTAAAAATACGCCTGCTACTAAACCTAACTGTTTGTACATATTTATGTCCTTATCTCATTTATAGGGTTTATCCGTAATTAATATCAGTTAGTACGTTTATTTGATACACGGAAATTTCTGAATCTATAACTATGTCTATTAAAGCTCTCGGTAATAAACATCGATAGTATGTGATATTGCTTCATAACGGTTATTTTCATGTTTAAAACAGGCTTTGCGTAGTTCCTTCTCTTCGTAGTTTTTACCTGCTACTACGACTTGATCTAAAGTTTGTGAACTTGCACAGAATTGCTGTTTTGAAATTGTTTCTATTTTAACTGATTCAGCTTTTGAGCGTGGCAATGAACTAGGCTTTGGGTTTTGCTTCATGCCCTGAAGTAACTGAGCTTTAGTAACTGGTACAGTATCTGACCCTATGCCTGGAATATGCAATGTTTGTCTAATCGTATAGTTTTTACTTAATAATGGCGTAAACAAAGATACATCGTTGCTCAAATAAGCCTGCTCAAAATTAAGATAAACAGCAACTTTATCTTCAGCTGCATTGGCAATAACAGGCCCTAAAAGTAACAACGCAAATATCAGTTTCATGGTTATACGCTTATTCTAAATAAATTAAGTCATCAACTATACATACCACCTTAAAGTACCGATTCAGTCATTAATAAACAACAATTTGTTTGTTTTGCATACTCAGCCCCTTTATTGTTCGTTAGCGTAAACTTTAGCTATTTAAACCCCGTGTCTACTTTATCGGGGTCACATCAGACGGCTGACGGCTGACGGCTGACGG
Source organism: Pseudoalteromonas sp. OFAV1 (assembly GCF_021532595.1). Lineage (NCBI taxonomy): Bacteria > Pseudomonadati > Pseudomonadota > Gammaproteobacteria > Alteromonadales > Pseudoalteromonadaceae > Pseudoalteromonas > Pseudoalteromonas sp. OFAV1. The sequence goes on along the minus strand of NZ_JAKGBG010000004.1, from coordinate 28,943 downwards.
CTTTAAGACTAACTCACTACATTAGACTAAAGTCTATAGGTTAAATTTCTTCATCTATTACGTCATTTTTTATCGTTTGTTGAATTTTCGCTGTTCAATTAAAGTTCATTTGTCGGCGATTGATACCGATTCAAATAGAGGAAAAGATTATGTTTAGTACACTTATGAAACGCGTTGCACTTAGCTCTTTATTAACTTGTTCAGCTATGGCAGTGGCTGATCAGAGTGACTACAAATTGATGGTAATTGACCAATCTATCACTGCTGATATTGCAGAAAACCGTCAATACGAACAAGCATTTAATGACTGTGCTTTAAGTGTTAAAGAGAAAAAATTCTCTGAAGCTGAAACACTTTGCTCAAAAGCAATCAGCTTACTAAGTACAAGTAAAGTACCTAGCTATAAACGTCGCGAATTAACATCGTTTACGTTAAGTAACCGTGGTGTTGCTCGCATCATGTCTGAAAACGACACTGCTGCATTGTCTGACTTTTACGAAGCAGTACAAATTTCAGGTAACGAGTTAGTAGAGCACAACTTAACTCGTGCTAAAAAGAACTTAGCGTTATAAGTTCTCACAGAATTGTGTTGTCTCAAAACCCAGCTTCGGCTGGGTTTTGTCGTTTATGTGTCATTAGTTTTTATTTTTGCGATTCTATTAATGAGTCAAGCTCATTCAGTAATAGTTTCTCTACGGTATTTTTATCCAATTTCGCCAATTCTTCTAAGGTGTAATTTTTGCCAATTTCTTTAGCTAAAATATACCCTAGGTAATAACCTCTTCGGTATGGCAGCTTTGTCTCATCATTACTGAAATTAAAAAATGAAGAATATATATCAGGGTTCCTAGAGTAATACTTTTTCTTAAGATCAGTAAGAGAATAAAGAAGTCTGGAGCTTACGTTTTCAACCATATTGTTAGGTATGTTTAGCATCAATTCATCATTATTCGAAGACGGGTTTAACTGATGTGAAACGTAAGTAGCTAAACCCTCTGTCCAAATCGAGCACCATAACTCATCCTTACAGTGAAATAATTTTTCATGATAAACATGAAGTAACTCATGATGAAAAAATGGCGTATCGTTTTTCCAGGTATGATATTTGGCCATAAGGTCTACACCAAACATTAAGTAAGATTTACCATTTAACTCTCGCGTTGCCCCATTGAACCTTCCTAATGAGTGAAGTATGTAAATGGGGGTTTCAGATTTGAAATCAGGGAAAGTAGCAATAAATGATTCCATACTGCTGTTTAAATCTTTAGATAAACGCCTATTTTTTGATAAATATACTTCTTCTACACCACTGAAACCCTCAATAGCTTTAACAAAGCTTTTATCACTATAAAAAGGCGCAAATTGAGAGGTGAAATGTTCAGAAAACTGCTCTGCTCTATTTTCTGCAGTCAACGTCTTGCTTGACTGATATAAAGAATAAAAGTCATCGGCAAGGTTAATTACCTCGAAATCAGCTGACTGCTCTTTTGCAAGTGGCTTAAATGAAAACACTACTAATATAAGTGTTACCAATAGATGAATTTTAGATACATTTCGCATAATTATGATAAAGAATCTTTATAAAGTTAAAATCAAATAGGTTGAAGTCTCAGTAATTCATAGCTACACAGACAATGCTTGTTTGTAACTTAAATCAAAGTTTTTGAGTAACTGATTCAGGTAGTTCAGGTTTATCTGGTTAGGTTTAAAACTTTGCCCTTTTTCTATATTTGCTATGTGTTTTTTAGCTTTTCTTTATCTTTATTCCAAAAAGCAATGTTTCCTAACACAAAGTCATTCCAATACATTTTTGAGGAAGTTAAATCTTCATGCGGTTCCAATACTTTTTTAGCGTGAAAAACCGCTTGTTGATAATCACCCGCCAAGCCTTCCATTTGAGCTAAATGCCACGTTAACGAGCTTTCTTTTGAATTATTATGAGAAATAAAACGTTTTATCAGAATTGCGGCTTCAGCATGGCAACCTGATTTTTCTAATAACCTAAACCCAGCATCGTATGTCTGATCAAATTGTTGGTATGTGAGGTTCAAATCGTCTTTTAACCTTTCTTCAAGCGCTATTTTACAATCAGCAAAAGCAAGATTTGATGAAAATAATAACCCGATAGATAAAATTCCTGTTTTCATAATTCTGTCCTTAAATTTACTAATGCCTGTATATGATAAAACTGCTATAAAACGCTAAGTTCACCACGAATTAAATGTAGTTGGCTTTAAATAACCTTTAAATTGTTGTTACTTTTCTAGATCATGGTAAACATTTGGATTCCAAATTTGCATAAACATCTCTGGATTTTCAATTGGTAGAAAACCATATTGCGTGTACAAACCATGCGCATCTCTTGTCGCCAATACCATTCTCCTCAAACCTTGAAGCTCGGGATGAGACACTATGCTTTCAACAAGCCACTTGCTCAAACCTTTGCCACGATGGCTCTCTACTATGAATACATCAGCAAGATAAGCAAATGTTGCTTTGTCTGTTATAAGGCGGGCAAAACCTATTTGAGAGTCTTGGCTATCATAAACACCAAAACAAAATGAGTTTGAAATGGCTGTTTCTAGCGTCTGCCTTGGTATTTCGGACGCCCAATAGCTTTTTGAAATAAAACCGTAAATTACTTCAAAATCGAGGTCAGTTTTATCTGTGCTGATTTTATATCCTTGCACCAGTATTCCTTTGTGATGTTAACACCTGTTATTTAAGAGGATCAGTTTTAACAAAGTTACTAACCGATTGCTACATATATAATTAAAACGCTTTTTTAACAGGATATAGCCTACTGACACAAACACTACCACAACGTAAAACCATTACATTGTTATTAAATTTAACAATAATAGATTTGCAGGTTGTTCATAAGGGGCTTTAATACGCCCCTCTTTTTAATGAATTTTTACAAACGCTTTATGAGTTGATCTACTTTTGCCACAACAGGCCATGCTGAAGATTGAAAATTCCCCAAAACAACTAGAATATAGCCTTTTTCTTGATACATATTTAACCTTGCTGTCATGCCTAAATGGGACCCATTATGACCAACAGTTGTATTCCCTGCTGAACTTCTCACAGAGAAACCATATCCCCAGTTTGGTGCATTTAGCTCAGGTTTTGCTGATAAGGCTTTATTAGAGAGTTCACGACTTACTAGTTGAGCATTTTGCATTGCCATGGCGAATTTGTGTAAATCGCCTACAGTTGAATAACCTCCGCCTGCAGGTCCCCCTTTTACCGATTGAAACATCAAATTTTCAGTTACTTGACCAGTTTCGACAGAAAACCAATAATTACGGGCAGTATTTTTGACAGGCACATCTAAGTCATAACTTCCGCTTTGTTGCATGTTAGCTTTTTTATATACATTTTCATTTATGTAATCATAGTAATTTTCACCAGTTACATTCTCAATCACCTGACCAAGTAGAACCATACCCGTATTGCTGTAACGCCATTCAGTTCCGGGTTCAAATGTAGCATCAATTGAAGTGTATAAATGTTGGATATCTTTAAGAGACCGCACCTTATTTTGTATCTCGTCATAGCCAGAAATAATACCAATCCCTGATGTATGGCTTAATAAGTGTCGAATCTTTATTTTGCTAAAATCACCTTTCCCTAAAATGCTTTTATCAATAAATTTAGTGAGCGGATCATCAAGCGATACTTTGCCAGCTTCTATTAGCTGTAAGATAGCGACGCTAGTAAACATTTTGTTCATTGAGCCAATTTGAAACTTCGTTTCTAAGTTATTTTTCACATCATAGCGACGTGAAGCAAAGCCATATGCAGCGCTAAACAAAATGTCATTATTTTTAGCAAGTAATACCGTGCCAGAGAAACTACCTCTTTGCGCCAGTTTATCAGTATAAATTTTGATCTCTTCAATAAATTGTGACTCAGTTAAAGAGCCTTTTGAACCTTGGTTTTGTGGAGTTTCTTCAATAGACCACCCTGTTATTGCTTGAAATTGGTCATCATTAAAAAATAACACTACTTGATGCTGCATATCTGTATTCTTTGAATAAACTTTACTTATATGACGGATGCGATTAGTTGACGTATCAAGTTCTGTAGAAATAACACTCAACTCTCCATGAAAAAGCGCAACATTCATCGAATACCCAACATAACGGTCTTTACCTTTACCCTCCCAGCGTGCAAGAGAATTTGGCGAGAAGTTCTTTACTACAAATTTTTCGATCTCATCTAAATCTTTAGTGTTTAAAACCGTAATAAATTGACTTGCCAATTTGTTATAGTCTACCTCTTTCATTGCATGTGCTTTATGGCTAATAAAACACATAAAAAATATGAGCATTAGTAAATATCGCTTCACTTTACATTCCTTTTATTGTTTATTGAATAATATGGCGCTTGGCCTTTCGATACTTTTACTTTTGCGAATAACAAAAAGCGATGAAGTAGTGATTAAGAAAAGCTTAAGAAAACATTAAGCTGAAAATAACTAATAATAACAAATGGATAACTATCAACTTGAGTGAAAGTAAATTATCAAAACAATTTTTTCTTAATGACTCTTTGGTTAATTTTGAGACTGGCGAAATTCAAACAGATGGTAAAGTTGTTGTTGTAGAGCCTAAGGTGATGGCACTTCTTGAAGTATTTTCGCAAAAACCACATCAAGTGTTATCAGCCGAAATGCTTTTTGCTAATGTTTGGCCACAAGCTATTTTCAGTCCTAATTCAGTTCGCAGAAATATTGCTTTGTTAAGACAAGCGTTATCCGATGAAGAAAAGCACATTATAAAAACACACCCAAAGCGGGGCTATAGTCTCGAGGCTGAAATACGTTTTCCTGATGAAAAAACGAGCACTCCATTAGCAAAAATACATCAGATAAAAAATACAAAACTAGCACTCTTAATTATCCCTGCTTTGTTTATCATTATCTTCCTTTTCAATTTCCTTAACGAAGATAAACACATTTCTTTAGAAGATCTTAAGCCTATTACTGCAAGCAATGAAAAAGAGCGTTACCTACAAGTTAGTCCTGATGGGCGTTTTATGGCTTATATACAAAATACCAATCGTCCTAATAAGCGAAGGCTTTTAATCAAAGATTTACAATTAAATTCATATAAAGAATTATGTACAGACTTAAAAGCGTTTACCTACCTTGCATGGGATACAGATACAAATACGCTTGTATATTCGTTTCAAGATGAAGGGAGTATTTCATTCAATCGACTGCAACTAGATACAGAAGCGAACGTGATCAGTGAAGAAAAACTCTTTTCTCGTACAGATATAACCTGGAACAGCTTGTTTTTTATAGATGAACAAGAAAACCTTTTCTATTTAGCAAATCAAAACAGTTCCGAACACAGCCGTAATGTAAGCCTATATCGACATAACTTGATTACTGGCCATTCTTACGAAATTCTTCAACCAAATGATGATTTCAAGCCCTACAAGCTCGCTTTATCACCTAACCAGAAACAATTAGCGATAATTGGCTTCAATGAAGATGCAATCTCGGAGGTAAAACTATTAAATTTATCGAGTTTTAACCTTGAATCAGTCGGTGAAATTGATCATAACTGGCACTTTATGACTTGGTTTAACGATGGTGACTCTTTGTTATTGAGTAATGGCAGTGAGTTAAAACAACTTGAATTAAACGGCCAATTAACGACTCTTAATTTTAAAAGCTATAACTTTTTGATTTATCCACAAATCGTTAAAGACAAACTGTATTTTATTGAGGCTAAGTCTGATCAAGATATTTTGATTAGCGCTTTAGATTCACTCTCTACTCCTATAAAAATCGTAAACTCTAATACCATTGATAAAGAAGCTGCACTTTCACCTGATGAAAAACTCATCGCCTACATGTCAATGAAAAATGGACTTCCACAACTTTTTCTTAAACATATTGAGACTGAAGAAGAACAATTATTGTTCGTTAACACTGAGCAAGAATATGCTTTATCAAAACCAATATGGGACCCCTCTGGAACACTTATCGCAAGCAGTATAAATAACAAACCATTTCTTATTAAGCTAGAGGAAGACCAGTTCGCAATCGAATGGTTAAATGGAATCATTGGGTATCCAATCGGGTGGTATAAACAGTCAGATGCTATTTTGTTTGTTGATAAGAACACTCACAATGATGAAATAGTTAAATTTGATTTAGTTACTGACGAAATAGTGTCATTAAAAACGCAATTGAAAGATAAAGATATTTTTTTAAATGATAACGACGAATTACTGAGTTTTTCAATTGGCCAAGTAATCACTGCTTCTGGTATCAATCTATTTGATAATACGCATTTTATTTCAAGCATTTACCCTATTAAAAATGGCTTCTATTTTCAATACAAAGAAAACGACTCAAGGACAATGAATTTTTACGATTATGAACTAGGTGTTCAAAATTTAAGTATTGATTTTGAAAAGTTTTGTGCGGATTTATGTAGTCAAATAACTGCTATAAGCGGTAATACTATCTTACTCAAAGAACAAACTGATACAGCAGATATTTTAGTTTTGAATATTACATTAAATAAATAGCTTCAATCATAACTAGCTGACCTAGAGTATGTGTTTTCAACCAAACTGATAACATCAGTACATAAATAGCATTCACAAAACAAAGCTTATTGTGTTTGAAAGTAATTTTCAGACACTCTCCTCTCTAATTTTCCCTACTAAATCGCTGAGAACTGAGTAATTACTCTATAGATTAAATTTCTTCATCTATCAGTTCTAATTTAATCGTTTGTTTAGCTTATAGGAATATTTTAAAGTTCACTCGTTGGCAAGAAACACCAACTTATTCAGAGGAAAACTATCATGTTAAAAACACTTGTAACCACTATTGCACTTAGCTCTTTATTAACTTGCTCAGCGATGGCAGTAGCCGACCAAGCTGATTATAAACTGATGGTTATTGAGCAAGCTCAAACAAACGATAATGTAAGCAATGAATATGAAACTGCATTCAACCGCTGTGCATTAAGCGTAAAAGAAAAGAATTTTTCAGAAGCTGAAAACCTATGTACACAAGCGATTTCACTTCTAAACACAAGTAAAGTACCAGGCTACAAACGCCGTGAATTAACATCATTTGCGTTAAGTAATCGCGGTGTTGCACGCATCATGTCAGAAAATGATACAGCTGCAATCTCAGACTTTTATGAAGCAGTTCAAATCTCAAAAAATGAACTGGTAAATCATAACTTAAACCGCGCGAAGCAAAACTTAGCGCTGTAATAGTTAGCCCAACCAAATTGTTGTCGTAAGCCCGGTCCTTGTGTGTTCTGACTGGGCTTTTTTTTTGTCTAAAATATACACTCAAGCCACCTACCCAATAAGATATTTTTTTTCATCTAATGGGTGTATTTTTGTCGTTTGTCAATCAGTAACACTGTTTCTAAATTAATAGAGTAAGTGATGTACTTACATTATTAAGGAGATAAACAATGTTCAAGTTCATACCTCTCAAAACCATCTTGATTACCTCACTTTGCATGAGTTCGAATTGGGTGTTAGCAAATGATATCGACTTTAAACTAATGGTAGTGGATGACGAAGCCTCATCAATTGCGATTATGCAAGGTGACTACAATGCTGGTTTAGTAACGTCTGCTGAAGATCCAGCAAATCAATATATAGCGCCTTTTAATCGCTGTGTTGCAAGTGTAAAGCTAAAGCAGTTTGAAAAAGCTGAAGCTGACTGTACTGAAGCAATAAGCCTATTAAAAGAGATTAAAGCATCTCGATTTAAACGTAATGAATTAACGTCGTTTGCATTAAGTAACCGAGGTGTCGCGCGATTTATGGCTAATAATGATACGGCAGCAATTGCTGACTTTTATGAAGCCTCAAGACTCGATGATAATGAATATGTATCATTTAATTTAAATCGCGCAAAACAGGAATTAAAATTGTGGTAATGACTGATTCTAATGCTGAAAAACCAGCCATAATGGCTGGTTTTTTTGTATCTACGTTAAATTTGATCACGTGGCACAAAATCAAGCACCGTCGCATTAATGCAGTATCTATCTTTACCTCTTGGCCCTTCCCCCGGGAATAAGTGTCCTAAGTGAATACCTGAGCTTTTAGATTTAAGCTCAATGCGCTGCATGCCATAACTGTTGTCTTCATGCATGGTCACACTGTCTTTTACCGGGTGAGTAAATGAAAGCCAACCGGTTCCCGAATTAAACCTATCACGAGTATCGAATAATGGCGCCCCACTTAGCTTATCAACAAAAATACCATCCGGTGTGTTTTTAAAGATATCGTATTGTTTACAAAATGGGCTATCTGTTCTGGCATGGAATGCAACTCTGAATGCTTCACTATCACCTAATTTAAATGCCCCTAACGCTTTATAAAACTCATCTTTACTCACATAACCTTGACGGCCATATATCTCTTCGCCATTTTCTGTAAATAATAACGTGGGTGTTGCCCATGTTGGAGTTTTAATTTTTAAGCCATCAAGCTGATCTGCATGGCGAAAAGTCATTGGAATTGTGCCTTGATAATTATTTGCGACCTCATTTTTAAATTTTTCACAATAAGGGCAATAACCTTTGGCATCAATAACGACTATTTGCTTATTGGTTAATAAGGCCGTGTTATCAACTTGCTGTTTTTCTACTGGCGTAAAAACAACCCCTGTGGAGTGATCCGGGCAATAACCATTAGGGTTTTTCTTTAAATAATCTTGATGATATTCCTCTGCCGCATAAAACGAATCGAGAGGTTTTATAACAGTAACAATCTTGCCGTATCCTGCTGCTGTTAACTTATCTTGGTATTCATCTTTAAGTTTATTAGCAACCTCAAGTTGCTCGTTATTACTAACCAAAATTGTTGAGCGGTATTGAGTGCCAATATCATTGCCTTGGCGATTTAACTGAGTTGGATCATGATTTTCGAAATAGTATTTTAATAATTCTTCTGTCGTTAACTGATTACTGTTGTAAGTCACTTTGACAACTTCTGCGTAGTTATTTTCATCAAATCGACGTGCGCTACGTGTTATATTCTTGTAGGTTGCTTTAAAACCGCTACCGTCAGCATAACCAGATACCGCATCTAAAACACCATCAAGTGCTTCGTATCGTTTTTCAGCTCCCCAAAAGCAACCAGAGCCAAGCACAATTGTTTCAATATGTCCGGTTGCGTTGTCTGGCATCTCTTGCGCTGTTGTATGATTCATAGTGAAAATGGCACTGCAAGTGAATAATGTCAGTAATATCGACTTAATTGTCATACTTATTTCCTCGTAAAAGCCTGTAATAGAGCAGACCGAGTAATCCTATTTATTATTTCACCTTAAACGCATGCAAACGGCTGTTCACCGCTAACAATTTAACTCTTAAGCCTATTTACGGTAAAACACAGCTTTTTAACATTGGGATATTAAAAATGAGAATTGCACACAGTTTGTCTGCTCTTGCTCTGGGTATAACACTTGCTACGCAAGTTAATGCGGCAGAGTTCACTTTTGCAAAATCGATTCAACCGAAAGACAACACATTAGTGTTGTTTTTAGACACAGATAGCCAAGTTGCTAACTTTAATTACTTAAAACCAGAAACCCAAAACCACTTAAATAAAGTTATCGAATTTAGTGACTTTAAAGCGGGCTATGGCAAGACATTAGAAGTTATTGCACCAAACGGCAGCGAACACCAACGTATTGTACTTGTAGGCTTAGGTGAGCAAGCTGAACTTAATGCAGCTAAAATGGCAAAGCTTGGTGGTAATGTTCATGCAAAATTACAATCAGCAAAACAAGCAACTGTGAGCCTTGATTTTTCAGAGCTTAAAGATAGTGAAATCAATGCTAAATACGCTGCTGAATTTGCACATGGTGCTAATTTACGTGACCACCGCTTTGAACAATACAAAAAAGAACAAGATACACATGTAGTTAACTATACTGTTGATGTTGAAAATTTAGACCAAGCGGTCAAAACCCATAAGTTACTACAAAGCATTGAACAAGGTGTCTTTTTAGCGCGTGACTTAACTTCAGAAGTTGCAACTGAGATGACGCCATCTGATTTTGCAAAAGCCGCACAAGAGTTAAAAAAATTAGGCGTTAAAATTACCGTTTTAGAACCAAAACAAATTAAAAAATTAGGCATGGGTGCGTTAGAAGCTGTTGGCCGTGGCAGTGAAGAAGGTTCGCGTTTAGTTGTTGCACATTACCAAGGTAATAAAGACACCCCAATTGCATTGATTGGTAAAGGCATTACCTTCGACTCTGGTGGTTATAGTATTAAAACAGGTGCTTCGATTGCCCGCATGAAATCAGATATGGCAGGCGCAGCAGCAGTACTGGGTACCGTTAAAGCAATGGCACTTGCAAAAGCAGATACCAACGTAGTGGCTGTAATGGGTATGGCTGCAAATATGGTGTCACAATTCTCTGTAGCGCCTGGTGATGTTGTTCGCACAGCAGAAGGTTTAAGCGTTGAAATAGTTAATACAGATGCTGAAGGCCGTTTAGTGCTAAGTGATGCAATGTGGTATGCCCGCGACAAGTTTAAACCAAGTATTATGATTGATGTGGCTACATTGACTGGCTCAAAAATCGGTGCTGTAGGTAATGAATACGCAGCGGTTTTCTCTGATGATGACCAACTTGTTGAGCAACTTACAATTGCAGGAAAGCAGGTTAACGAGAACTTATGGCGCTTACCACTAGGTTACGAAGATGCACTAAAATCGGATATCGCAGACCTTAAAAATATTGGTTCGCATGGTCCAGGTGCAACGACAGCAGCAAGTTTCTTACAAAACTTTGCCAGCGATACCCGTTGGGTTCATATCGATATTGCTGGTAATGCACTTAACAGCAAAGCTAAAGATGAGTTAGCTGAAGGTGGCACTGGTTATGGTGTTCGCTTGTTATCAAACTGGCTTTTAAACAACGCTAAGTAATAACACATAGTAATACGCCAAGCAGCTGTAATGATTTTATAACTGCTTGGCAATCATGAGTTTTTCTAATTAACATTAAACACTCATTTACATCATTAGCACTCACCCTATATGCTAAATAGTATCAAGGGATAATAATAAGATTGACCTGCAATGACGACAAAAAGCACACCAAAGATTATGGCGCTCACTACGCATTGTATCTTCTTCGATGCATATGAAAGTGCTGAGCATGGCTTAAATACACAAAAAAAGATTTGGGCGCTGGCTCAATTTTGCCAATCGACGGGAGATTTCGTTGATGTTGTTCCAGCTAATAACAACTTAACTCTGTATCTAAAAGAGTCTGAAAAGCTAGCAAGTTGGCTGCCATTATTGCTTGAGCAGTGGCAAGAGACTTCGACTAAAGATTTTGCATCAACTCATCACAAGCTACCCACCGTATATGGTGGTCAACATGGCCCTGACATTGCTCATGTAGCTGCAGAGCACAACTTAACTGTTGACGAAGTCGCGCAGTTACATAGTAGTAAAATCTACCCTGTTTTATTTTTAGGTTTTCAACCTGGTTTTGCTTACTTAGATGGCTTGGATCCTAAATTATATACGCCACGTCGAAGCGAGCCGCGCATCTCAGTGCCAAAAGGGTCTGTTGCTATTGGTGGCGAGCAAACAGGCGTATATCCTGAAACGTCACCCGGTGGCTGGCAAATAATCGGTCACACCGACTTTAAATTATTCGATATTAATGCAACCTCTCCCTGTGCTGTTAAACCCGGTGATACCTTAGAGTTTGTTATTCAGGAGGTGTTAAAATGATCACCATCGTTAAACCTGGCATGCAAATGTCTATACAAGATCAAGGCCGCGTGGGTGCTCGTCATTTGGGAATTGGCCAATCTGGCTGTATTGATCCTTATGCGCAGATCATAGTAAACCGATTAGTTGGAAACGCAGACAACAATCCAGTCATTGAGATCACACTAGGTCTTGCTGAAATTAAGTTCGATAACGACTACTACATTGCCTTGCATGGAACAGATATGAAAGCCAGTGTTAATGGTAATGCGATTGAACCAGGCTGGAGTTTTTACATTAAAAAAGGTGATGTGTTAAAGCTAAATGCCGCACGTCATGGGTTTAGAAGCTACCTTGCTATAGGCGGACAATGGCAGCTACCTGACCCTATATTAGATTCCTACTCAACAGATATAACTGCTGGTTTTGGTGGTCTAACCGGACAAGCACTGAAATCTGGAGACAGCTTTGAGGTAATACCAAAATACAACACTAAAGTCGGTTTAGGTGCAATGCTACCACCTAAAAGCACCCAAATACGCATACATGCTGGCCCACATGCTGCAGTTTTGCCTAAAGACACCATAGTTAATTTTATAAATCATTCATGGCATGTATCACCTAATAGTAACCGCATGGGTACACGATTATTAAGTGATGAGTGTAGCTTAGAGCATGATGTGTCATTGCCATCGATGGCAGTAGCACCAGGCAGCATACAGTTACCGCCAAATGGTGAACCAATTGTATTATTGAATGATGCGCAAACAACCGGTGGCTATCCTTTACTAGGAACTGTGATCGACGCTGATCTTCGTCATTTTGCCCAATTAAAGCCAGGTGATTTTTTACATTTCAAGTTTGTTACTCTAGCAGATGCTTTTAAGGCGAAAGAAAAGCTAACAGCTCACCTTAATCAATTAGCCATTGCGCTAAAATACAAAAACAAATAGTTAATCTGATTAGCAAGTGGCTTGCCACTTGCTTTCTTAAGGCTCCCACTTGTCTATACATCTTCAATTAACAAATTGAACAATTAGTTTGCTTAACGCAACGCACCAAAACAGTGCGTAAAACATCACTTTTAATGGCGCTATTTACCACTTCAAACCAGCCTATTTGTTCAAATCAAGTATTTAAATTGCTCACAACTTAGGCAGCCATCCCATTTTGGTGCAAAGCAATAACACTTGGTGCATATTTTATTCTCAAATATTTAAAAAAGCTGTGTGACTTAGGTAATTATTTCTGTTAAAACAAACATTCGCAGTTATATAAATTCTGTTAACTGCGCACATATTTGGAATGAGGAGTCACTATGTGTTCAATATTTGGGGTATTAGATATCAAATCTGATCCCGCCCAATTGCGAAGTCAAGCAATTGAGATGTCAAAACTTTTAAGACACCGCGGACCTGACTGGTCTGGCGTATATTCATCTGATAAAGCTATTTTAGTCCACGAGCGTCTTGCTATTGTTGGTGTATCAAGTGGTGCTCAACCTTTATATAATCCAGAGCGCACACATATCCTTGCTGTAAATGGTGAAATTTATAACCACAAAGAGCTTGCGGCAAATCTAGAAACAGACTTTAAGTTTCAAACTCAATCAGACTGTGAAGTTATCTTAGCTTTATATAAACAAAAAGGGCCTGAATTCTTAGACGACTTGAATGGTATTTTCGCTTTTTGTTTATACGATGAAGAACAAGACGCCTACCTAATAGGTCGTGACCATGTTGGTATTATCCCGCTTTACACAGGTCATGATGAGCATGGTAATTTTTATGTTGCTTCAGAACTAAAAGCGCTTTCACCAATTTGTAAACACATTGAAGAGTTTCCTCCGGGTCACTTCTTGTGGAGCAAAGATGGTCAACTTCGTAAGTATTACAGCCGCGATTGGCAAAGCTATGACGCAGTAAAAGACAACGAAGCTAAATCAAGCGATGTTAAAGAAGGCTTAGAAGCTGCTGTTAAACGTCAACTAATGTGTGATGTACCTTACGGTGTTCTATTATCAGGCGGTTTAGACTCATCGGTTATTTCAGCTATCACGCAACGTTTCGCCGCAAAACGTATCGAAGATAATGACGAGTCTGATGCTTGGTGGCCAAAACTGCACTCTTTCTCAGTTGGTCTTGAGGGCTCACCAGACTTAGCAGCTGCACAAAAAGTTGCAGATATGATTGGTACGGTTCACCACCCTATCCACTTTACTATTCAAGAAGGTATTGATGCTCTTCGCGAAGTGATTTATCACATTGAAACGTACGATGTGACAACCATTCGTGCCTCAACTCCTATGTACTTAATGGCGCGTCAAATTAAAGCCATGGGTATAAAAATGGTGTTGTCTGGCGAAGGTGCTGATGAGCTTTTTGGTGGTTACCTTTATTTCCACAAAGCACCTAATGCGCAAGAGTTCCATGAAGAGCTAAACCGTAAAGTGTCTAAACTACATATGTTTGACTGTTTACGGGCTAATAAATCTATGGCTGCTTGGGGTGTAGAAGCACGCGTGCCTTTCTTAGATAAAGAATTTGTAGACGTTGCAATGCGTATCAACCCTGAAGCGAAAATGTGTAAAGACGGTAAAATCGAAAAACACATTATTCGTGAAGCGTTTGACGGCTATCTACCAGACGAAGTGTTATGGCGTCAAAAAGAGCAATTCTCTGATGGTGTAGGCTATAACTGGATTGATACTTTAAAAGAGTATGTGAGCGAGCAAGTAAGCGATCAAGACCTTGCTAACGCTAAATATAAATACCCGATTAATACGCCAGATTCTAAAGAAGCGTATTTCTATCGTAGTATTTTTGAAGAGCACTTCCCTGGTGATGCAGCGGCAAAATGTGTTCCGCATGGCAAATCAGTTGCTTGTTCAACACCTGAAGCGCTTGCTTGGGATGAGTCATTCCAAAACAATGCTGACCCTTCTGGTCGTGCTGCTGGCGTTCATAACGACGCTTATAAAAAGTAGTAATTTTGTGCTGCAAGCCCTGTGTTTGCAGCACTTTCCTCTCAATTGAAATAATTTGTTTTGAAATAATACTGTCATCAAATTATTCCTCTGCCGCATCAAATTGTTCACAATTCCAACAAAAAACGTAAAAAACCGCATTTATTCGGCTGTTTAGGGACAAAACCATTTACATTTCTTTTCGAACTCCTACACTAAAGACTAAACTTTGGTACAAATTTAGTTCGTCTACAAACTATTTTTCGGTTTCATCCGTATAAACAGTGTTAGCCGAGATGTGCCAACCGGCCGTTTAGCTTTCTGCTAGATATAACTACAACAAGAGGTATTCATGAGCGAACATCATGATAAGTACAGTATCGACAATACCGACTACACCGTCGGTCAGGACAATGTACAAAAATGGGGTTTTGATGTGCACAACCCTGTATTTGGCATTAGTGCTGGTTTAATCGCGCTATTTTTAGTGGCAACACTTGTGTCAGATGCTGAAACAGCAAAAACAACCCTGAATGGAATTAAAAACGACATTATTAATAATTTTGATGGCTTTTTTATGTGGTCAGCAAACTTATTCGTATTGTTTTGCTTGGCGTTGATTGTTTCACCATACGGCAATATCCGCCTTGGTGGTAAAGAAGCGCGCCCAACTCACTCTCGTATTTCATGGCTTGCAATGTTATTTGCTGCGGGTATGGGTATTGGCTTAATGTTTTGGGGCGTAGCAGAGCCTGTCGCTTACTTTACAGGCTGGTACGAAACACCACTCGGCGTTGAAGCAAACACACCAGAGGCTGCGAAATTAGCAATGGGTGCAACTATGTTCCATTGGGGTTTACACCCTTGGGCTATTTACGCCGTTGTTTCGCTTTCGTTAGCATTCTTTTGCTACAACAAAGGCCTGCCGTTATCAATCCGCTCTATTTTTTATCCTATTTTAGGTGACAAAGCATGGGGCTGGCCGGGCCATCTTATTGATATTCTAGCTGTACTTGCCACCTTATTTGGTCTTGCAACGTCTCTTGGTTTAGGCGCACAGCAGGCCGCAGCAGGTATAAACCATGTGTTTGGTACTGATAGCGGTATTGGTCTACAAATCGGCGTTATTGTTGGTGTTACTCTACTTGCAGTGATCTCTGTTGTTCGTGGTATCGACGGCGGTGTTAAGCTGCTTAGTAATGTAAACATGGTTATCGCATTTGTATTACTCGTATTTGTTGCTCTCGTTGGTTTTTCAGCAGCGTTTGGTAATCTTCCTAATACTGTTATGGGTTATGTTGAAAACATTATTCCGTTAAGTAACCCACATGGCCGTGAAGATGAAACCTGGATGCACGGCTGGACAGTATTCTACTGGGCTTGGTGGATTTCATGGTCACCGTTTGTAGGTATGTTCATTGCGCGTGTATCTGAAGGTCGTACAATTCGTGAATTCTTAATTGCCGTATTACTTGTGCCTACCGTTGTGACTATCTTCTGGATGTCTATTTATGGTGGTATCGCTATTGAACAAGTTATTGATAAAGTGGGTGTACTAGGTGAGAAAGGTTTAACTGATGTACCACTTGCGATGTTCCAAATGTTTGAAGCCCTGCCAATGTCGCAAGTGCTTTCATTCATTGCAATTGTGCTGGTACTCGTGTTCTTTATTACATCATCTGACTCAGGTTCATTAGTTATCGACTCTATCACTGCCGGTGGTAAAGTTGACGCGCCAGTACCACAACGTATTTTCTGGGCAACAATTGAGGGTGCGATTGCAGCAGCGCTTGTTTGGATTGGTGGCACACAAGCTATCGAAGCATTACAAGCCGGTGCCGTATCTACGGGCTTACCGTTTACCTTTGTATTGCTATTAATGTGTGTAAGTTTAATCCTTGGTCTACGTACAGAGCCAAGAAACTAACCACTACCTTTAAATAAAAAACGCCGCTATATGCGGCGTTTTTTATTTATAAGCTTTGCTCATTTAATTTAAATTACTCGTCATAAAATCTGTGCTGTTAAGCACGCTATATGAGCAATTCGCTTAGCGGTGTATCTTGGCGGTAATGATAAGCAATTTGCGCTTGTAACAGCTCTGCGGTGGCAATGGCATCGTTCAGTGCGTTATGGTTTTGATACGCAGGTAACGAGTAACGAATGCGAGAATCCGCAAGACGAACGGAATCAAGCTTAGAATTAAACAACCTACCTAGTAGACCTTGTTTTGCTCTAAGCGCCCTGCTTTCAAGCTCCAACGTGTCTATTACTGCAAACTCAAGGCCTTCACCCAATCGCGATTGTAGCGCTTGATACAAAAAGTGTCGTTCAATGGGAGCAAAATGCACCACTATGACTTTACCTTTTAATGCTGCTAGTAATGGCTCCATAATAGATGAAAAATCTGGCGCGTCACTTACTTCTGAATGGGTAATACCATGAATAACGATCGACTCTTCAGCGAGCTTACGTCTTGGTTGTACAATCCAATGCTGGCTATCTTTACAAAAGATGCGCCTAGCATTAAATGGAATTAAACCAACACTGACTATATCGTCATTTTGAAAATTTAGACCGGTCGTTTCAAAATCAAGCGCCACTAAGGGTACGTCGCTAATTGGCATGTTTAAATCACAAATAGCGGCTTGATAAAACTCTTGAATTAACGGCTGTTTGCTAGCCGCCAATAACTGCTGATACCGAGTCGGCCAATCAAGTTTTACACCTTGTTTAGCCATTACTTCATCCCTGTATTGGCAGAGTATCTGAATTTAAGGAAATTCTGCGCTTTATCTAAAATCGCAAACGCTTCTTTAAGGTTGCGCTGCTCAAAAGGCGATAGTAAATGTGGCTCAAGATCGTTATCTGGGGCTTCGTCTAACTTTTCAATTTGCCATGCTTGGTGGCGAATACGAACCATCGAAATGTATTCTAAGGCATCTCGAAGATCTTGCGCTTTCCCTGCGGGTAAAAGCTTTGCTTCGATGATATCTTCTAAACGCTCGAATGAATTTTGTTTACGACTGCCTATTGCTAAAGCGTGAACACGAATCACATCTGATAATGGCGCAGTACCGCGGCGTTTTAAGTTCATAGAACGCTTATGCTGACCATTATGCTCTAGCACAAAATCTTTAAAGAAACCTAAAGGCGGTGTTCTGTTACGGGCATTGGCTGCAAGGTTAGCCAAGAAACGCTTATTCTTACGCCCTTCAGTTGCAATAAATCGTTTGAGCTCATCAGCCCATTTGGTTTTACCGTAAACGCCATCTAAATCAAAAAAGATAGAGCTGTGTAATAAAGCCTGTGGTTTTGGTTCTGCCATCCAGCCTGCAAATTGCTCTTTCCACTGCTCACGAGTTAAACGCCACTTTTTAAATGACGCCATGATTTCCCCTTCGCAGTATTTATAGCCACATTCGGCTAAACCATCACAGACAAAGTCAGCGAGCTTTTGAAAATATTCGTCATGTAATTCCTCGTTAAAGCTATTATCAAGGATAATGGCGTTATCTTGGTCGGTAACAATTAATTGCTCATCACGAGCCATTGAACCTAATGCAATAAAACAATAAGGAATGGGTGGCGGGCCAAATTTTTCTTCGGCTAAATCAAGTAAACGCTGTTTAAAGGTGCGCCCTATTACAGCCATTGCTGTACCAATCATATGAGAGTTAGCGTCTTCGTTTACCATGCGTACAAACACGTTAGGTAGCTGACGTGCATAATGCGCTAAATCTTCCACAGATTGCTGAGCTAAAATACCCCGCACTAACAATAAACTGCTTTGTGATTCATATCGCAAAATGTCAGATAACGAAATAACACCGATGGGCTTTTTCTTAACAACGACAGGTAGGTGATGAATGTTATCTCTGAGCATAGCAAGCACAGCCTCAAATACATAGGCGTTGCTATCGAGTAAGATAAGATCCGTTTGCATAATTTGCTCGGCAGGTGATTCGTAACTTAAGCCTTCAGCAATCACACTGGTGCGCAAATCTCGGTCTGTAATTATGCCAACTACTTGACCATCGTCATCGTCAGGATCATCACTGATGGGTTTATCGGCATCTGTTACTAATACAGACGATACCGACTCTTGTGTCATCAATTGGGCAACCATTTGCACAGACGCGTCTTTTGCTACGGTTACTACATCTCTGTGCAGTAATGATTTAACTTTTGCAGTTGTTAAATCATTACTGTCAGCCTGCTCTACAATGGCCTGATGAAGACGCACATTGCCATCAGCTTCAAAGAAGTCTGCAAAGGCTTCGTATTCATCACAGTATTGATTAAATAGCTCTACATTAATGCAATACACTAAGGTGTCTTCGAGGGCCTTGGCAGGAAATCGGACTTTGCGGTTCATCAGCAAACCCATTTGTCCGAAAATACCACCGACAGTTAAACGGTTATACAAATCACCATCGCGTCGATACATTTCGACGGCTCCGGTTCTAATTACATATAAATCGGCAATATCATCGCCGTAATTTAGGATTTGTGTTCCCGCTCTGAAGTAGGCTATCTCTACTTGTGAAGCGAGAGTGTTAACCGCTTCTTCGGGCAAATCATCAAATGGAGCATGATCACTTAAAAATTGTGCTATATCGACGTGTTCGGCTTGCATAAGCGTACCTAGTTTTGAGCTTTTCCTTGATTGTGAGTGTAATCTGCTATTTTTTCAAAGAAAAAATAGCAGATTTAAATGGATTAAGCCTTTTCTAGTTCTTCGGCCAGAAGTTTCGACTCATCACCACGAGGTTTGGTAAAGCGCGCTAAACCAAGATAAATCACAGGTGTAAGGTATAATGTGAACAGCACTGCTAATGCTAAACCACCAAATACCACCCAGCCAATCGCGTTACGCGCTTCGGCACCGGCACCGGTGGATAATATAAGTGGTAATGCACCTAGCAAAGTAGACACTAAGGTCATCGCAATTGGGCGTAACCTCACAAGAGCAGCTTCTTCAACTGCTTCTCTAACACTGCGACCTTTATCTCGTAATTGGTCAGCAAATTCCACCAGCAAAATAGCATTTTTAGCTATTAAGCCAATAAGCATGACCAAACCTATTTGTGAATAAATGTTCAATGATGTACCCGTTAGATACAAGGCCAAAATGGCCGATGTAATGCCAAATGGCACAGTGATCATCACTACAATGGCACTATTAACACTTTCAAATTGCGCAGCTAACACAAGTAATACAATCAAAAATGCCAAAATATAAGTGATCAGCACTTCATTAGCCGTTTCTTCAAAGGTGAGTGCCTCACCCTTAAAGGCTAAACTGATACCAGCTGTCAGGTTTTGCTCAGATATTTCACGGATTTTATTTACAACTTCGGCAATGGTAATGTCATCTGGCATTTCCATGCTTAATTCGATTGCTCGGCGCTGAGCATGGCGCTCTAGTTCTGCTGCAACACCTTCTTCTGTAATGGTTGCCACACTACTCAGTGGCACTAACTGACCATTACGACCCCCAACATATAAGTTTGCTAAGTCACTTGGGTTTGTAATAGTTTGGTTTTGTGCTTGCAGCATAATAGGGATTGATTGGTCGCCGATGTTTAAATCAGCAATGTCATCGCCGTTAATGGCTGCTCTAAGCGTAATAGATATATCACTGAGCGATACGCCGAGCTCTTCAGCACGACGTCTATCAATATTAACCCGTAATTGTGGTTGTGACGGTTGGTACGAGATACGTACTGGCGCCACTTCTGGCAAGGCTTTTTCTATTTCTGCCGAGAAATTTTGTGCCGCTTTAAAGATCTCAAGGTAATCTTGCCCCAATAATGCAAGCTCAATACCACCGCCTTGACCACGCAAGTTCAAACTATTTGAACCACCTGGGTAGCCAGCCGCACCTGGAATGTTTCCTAAAGGTCCACGAATTTTATTGATAATTTCTTGCTGACTAAAATTTCGTTCGTCCCAATGCTTTAACGGCACAGTGATAAATACGATATTCGGATCCCATTGCCCAACGACGGTATAAATAGACTCAATATCACCACTTTCAACATAGGGCAGTAAAATGTCTTCCATTTGCACTGCTTGCCTGTCCATAAAGTTAAGGCCGACACCATCTGGGCCACGGGCGAAAATGCGAATTTTACCGCGGTCTTCTGTCGGCAATAATTCATTATCTAAATTGAAATACAGCGCACCAGAGCCTGCTGCAACGAGTAAGCAAGCAAAAAATGTTAGCCATGCATGTTTAAGTACACCATGAATTGAGCGTTTATATATATTCGCTAAAGCATGCCCAACTTTTGCAAAAGGGTGAAAACCACCCTGCTTTAATTTAAGTTTTGAGGTTAGAGCAGGCACTAAAGAAAGCGCTACAAAGCTTGATATAATCACAGCTCCAGCAAGCACACCACCAAACTCTCTAAATAGTCGCCCTGCTGTTGAAGGCAAAAAGGCAATCGGCACAAACACAGCTGCTAATACAGCGGTTGTTGCCACCACAGCAAAAAATACTTCCCGGGTGCCAATTACAGCCGCAGCTCTGCGGCCAAGGCCTAAGCCACGCTGACGTTGAATATTTTCACTGACCACAATCGCATCATCTACAATAAGGCCTGTCGCTAATACCAGCGCCAACAAAGTTAAGATATTAATCGAAAAACCAAGCGCCCAAATCAGTGCTAAAGAACCAATTAACGCAACAGGTATGGCAAATGCGGGGACGAGCGTTGCTCGCCATGAGCCAATAAACACCCAAAGTGTGATCACTACTAACAACACTGTCAGTAATAGAGAGTTTATTACTTCATCCACTGAGCTTCTAATAAACTGCGCATCGTCGGAGGTTAAAGTAAATTCCATTTCAGGAAAACGTACTCTCATACGTTCGATTAAGCTCAGCACTTCATCAGAAATTTCGATAGTATTTGATTGAGCTTGGCGTATTATCTCCATGCCAATTACTGGCGTCCCATTTAATCGCACGAATGAACGCGGATCAGCTGGGCCAAAATACACTGCAGCAACATCACCAATACGGGTATCGTCACGCACTATAATATCTGCCACTTGTTCAGCTGATATTGACGTAGCATCGGCACGAACAATCACCTGTTGATCGCTTGATTTTAAACTACCTGCAGGCACATCAAAGGGAGCTTGGCGAAGTACATTGGCAATATCTGGCACTGTAAGGTTAAAGCTACTTAGTTTTAGCGGGTCAATTCGTACTCTTAATACCCGCTCACGGTCGCCATTTAAGCGAACATCAGCAACCCCAGGAATAGTTAAAAACTGCGGGGCTAAGTCAACATCAACGCGTTCAGTAAGTGCTTCTAATGATAAGCTGTCGCTTGATACCGTTAGCGATACCACCGCTTCGGCATCGTTATCAGCTTTAATGATAGATACACGCTCTACTTCTTCGGGCAATTCTCGCTATACACGGGCAACCGATTCGCGCGTTTCGTTGGCTGCATCATCTAGATTAACACCCGGGCGAAACTCAACCACAATACGGGCATTATTTTCTTCACTTTGCGCACGAATTGTTTTAACACCACTTACCCGAGCAACAGCCCCCTCAAGTTTACTGGTTACCTCGGTATCAACGGTTTCAGGCGAGCCCCCAGGAAACGATGCTGAAACAGTAATGCGTGGCCTGTCTACATCTGGTAGTTCACGTATTTCAATACCTGCAATAGCGGCAATACCCGCTATGATGATTAACAAATTCAGCACCACGATTAATACGGGGCGACGTATCGCCATTGATGGTAAATCTTCCATCATAGGTTGCTGTTTCATTATCACTCCTTGGCAAGCGTTGTTTCATTCATAAAAGTAAGCTCTTGGTTTGGGCGTAAACGTTGCACGCCTTCAGTAACCAATAAATCACCTTCTTTTAAGCCACCAGATACCAATAACCGACCGGCTAAACGCTGTTCAATTTTAACATCAACACGTGTGGCTTTTTTATCAACACTTTTCCACACGTAAGGGCCCGCAGCTCCCCACATCATGGCAGCTTCAGGAACCACTGCATGCTCTTCACCAAGTAAATTAATATGCACACGAAAACTCATACCAGGCATAAACTGATGAGATTCATTATTTAACTTTGCTTTGGTTCTTAAGGTGCGCGATTGAGGATTAATACGAGAGTCTAACTGGGCAACTTGTGCGCTGTAAGTTTTGTCGCCTAGCCAAGGGATCACTTCAACAGCTGATTTTTCCTTTAAAACATCAATTGCTGCTTCTGGTGCATTAAAGTTAATGTACAGTGTTGATACATCATCAATCGTTGCAATCGCAGTCTGTGTTGTGATCCGGTCGCCAACTTCTACATCTGTTAGCCCCATCACACCACTAAACGGAGCACGAATTTCGCGGTCTTCACGCTCTGTTTTTGCTTGCATCAACTGCACTTTCGCAAGCTCATGCAACGTTTTTGCATCGTCTAAATCGCTTTGTGGTACAGCACCTCGAGCATGGCTTTCTTCGAGCCGCTTCATTGTTCGCTCTGTGTCATTTAACGTTATTTGTGCTTCTAAAAGAGCAGCTTGCTGCCTGCGCGAATCAAGCTCAAGTAGCAAATCTCCTTTTTTGACATTGTCACCGGGTTTGAAGTGAACAGCAGTCACCCTGTCCCCAACCGCAGGGTATAAGGTTACAGAACGCACAGCTTCAGCACTACCAACTGCTTTTATTTGTTGTTTTGCTTTTTCAAGCGTAACTGATTCAACAACTACGTTTGCAGCCTCAGCGACTGATACGCAACTAATTAAGGCAAGAAAAGTCCATGCATGCAATTTGCCAATTATCAAAAGTGTCACCTAAATAAGAATCGTTTTAATTGTTACGAAGTGTAACAGCTTTGTGATCAATAAAAAGGATGCTTCGTTTAATAAACAAATTGATAAGTTAAAATGAATAATTAGAAATACGGCGCTGATTTTGCCGCATTTCTATCTGTAAAATCGTTTATTTAAGTGAGCTATTTTCAGGCAATAAATCCTTACTGATAGCTAAGTCACTTTAAACGCATGTAGCAACAGGTTTTATCCCTCAAACTGGTTTGTATGAATGCAGATTAATCTTATAAATTAATACAGTTAACTGCAGGCACGGTTTTTAAACGCGCTTCTGAGGCAATGGTCACTTCTACACAACCAGAATTAAGATCAATTTCGTCCTTTTGAATAACAGAAAAACGCCCTTCTTGCTCTGCTCTAAGTGCGTATTCAAAGGCATTGTTGCTACCCTCTGCAATGGCAGTAAAAAGCCCACCAATAATTGCACCGGCTAATGCCCCAGCAACCATATCTTCATGATTGCCATCTAATTCATCGATAAGCCCTATTGCAGAGCCACCAACAATGCCTGTTTTGACATTAGATGACAGTTTTACAGGTTTAACATCTTCAACTTTGGCGTAAAATTTTTTAATCATGACCTGCTGATCGGCTCTATCAACACCTTGTGTCGCGCAGCCACCTAGTAATAATAAGCTCACTAGTAGTTTCTTCATACCCATTTAGTCCTATAAAGTATTACTGTTAGGTAGAATAATAACTACTTAGTTCGTAAGGGACTGTGAGATATATGTAGGTAAGTGTAAAAAAGCGCACTAACTTATTACTAGGTAACTCAACTAAAAAATCCTCGGATAAATCAGAGCTTAAACACTATTGAAGCAATGATATTATGTGTGTTGCTATCATTAATTTTTGTATTTTCATAATCAAGTGTTAAGGCCGTACCACTAGACAATGCATAACCAATACCTAGCCCGGTTAAAAGTGATACTCCAGAGTCTTTTTGATCAACAATAAAGTAATCATCAGAGAATTTTTGAAGAAAGCTAAAATTACTATCCCAAAGTACACTGCCTAAATGCCCCCTAACAAATACATTGCCAGTAATTGGGTATGTACCAAGTAAACGCAGATCAAGTGCATTGGTTTCAAGCCCTCCGCTGTAAACAGAGTTTTTAACGACCGTACCACTTTGATTAGTTGTTTCGCTATAGACATTAAATTCGGCTTCGCCAAGCACACTAAAACCTGCTTCTATTGCTAGATATTGATTAAATTGGTAGCCGGCAAATCCTCTAAATCCCGTTCCTGTGTCACTGTAGTCATAACGTAACGGTAAAATTTCTTGCTGCTCTATCAAGGGGATAAAATTAACATCGTAGTAATTTTTTTGAGCAGCAATGCCAATGTAACCAAATTTATTTTCGTTAAGCGCTGAATGAGCAAAAAATGGCATTGAACACATTGCCACCGTAAGTAGTTTGTACATTGTATATATCCTTATACTTCAAACGTTTACTTTTTAAAATTAAGAAAAGATAGTGTTGGAGATGGTATCTAAAATAAATAATCGGCAGATTGTACAGCAATAAGGAACAAATGGTAGCTTTTATAGTAATTACAGTGACTTAATAAACAAAGTAACTATATTTAAAAAGCTAACTAATAAATAATCCATAAAAAAACCCCAGACTATGCTGGGGTTTATAAGAAATTTGCTAAAGGTTACTGTTGGCGCTGTGCTTCTTTTTGCGCTCTTTTAGCTTCTTTACGTTTACGAAGTACTTCTTGCGCTTCGTTACCGATGTGACCTTCGCCACGCGCTTGTGCTAATTCGATTTGCTTTTGACGCTCAGCAAAGCGTGCACGTTGCTCTTCTGTTAGGCTGTCGTGACAGTGGTGACACGAAACACCTTCCATGTATTCAGGCTTTTGCTTTTCTTCTTCAGTGATAGGCATACGACAGGCATGGCATTGGTCGTAAGAGCCTTTTTGTAAGTCGTGATTTACCGCAACGCGGTTATCAAATACAAAACACTCACCTTCCCACATGGTTTCTTCTTTTGGTACTTCTTCTAAGTACTTAAGGATACCGCCTTCAAGATGGAATACCTCGTCAAAACCTTGCTCTTTCATATACGCAGTTGATTTTTCACAGCGAATACCACCGGTGCAGAACATAGCGACTTTCTTATGCTTTGCTGGATCTAGGTTTTCTTTTGCCCATGCTGGGAATTCGCGGAATGTCTTCGTGTTTGGATCAACCGCATTTTGGAAAGTACCAATCTCGATTTCGTAATCATTACGCGTATCGATAAGAATCACTTCAGGGTCTGAAATTAACGCGTTCCAATCAGCAGGCTTAACGTATGTACCCACTACTTCACGTGGGTCAATACCTTCAACACCCATAGTTACGATTTCTTTTTTAAGTTTTACCTTTGTACGGTAGAACGGGCATTCGTCATCGTATGACTCTTTAGTCACAATGTTATCTAGGTTTGGTTGTGCATCTAACCATGCTAATAGGTTATCAATACCTTCGCGTTTAGCAGAAACAGTACCGTTGATACCTTCAGCCGCAAGTAACAAAGTACCGCGTACTTCATTGTCTTCCATCACTTTAAGTAATGGTTGGCGAATAGCTTCAAAATCTGGAAGGGCTACAAATTTGTAGAGTGCGCACACAACAAAGTGCTCGCTGGTTACATTGTCTTTATGAACAGCAGTCATGGTTTTACCTTTTGCCTTAAATGCCCATGTGGGGCGTTAACCGAATCGTAAATCCGGCGCATTGAGGGCGCGTATT
The DNA here is from genome assembly GCF_021532595.1 of Pseudoalteromonas sp. OFAV1. Classification (NCBI taxonomy): domain Bacteria; kingdom Pseudomonadati; phylum Pseudomonadota; class Gammaproteobacteria; order Alteromonadales; family Pseudoalteromonadaceae; genus Pseudoalteromonas; species Pseudoalteromonas sp. OFAV1. Next base: position 2,605 of record NZ_JAKGBG010000004.1, on the reverse strand, counting down.
TTACGCGAATTAGCGATAATTGCAAAAACTGATGCGAAATAGCTGTGTTTTTACTGTCTCCTAGCAAGGCAAGTACGTTATAATGAACAAGATTTACAAATTTTGCTCATCGGAGATTACGCATTGCATTTTACTGAACTTGGGATTGATACACGCCTCGAAAAACAACTTGCGCATCAAGGCATCACCCAGCCCACTGACATTCAAGCTCACGCGGTGCCAACAGCTATCGCAGGCCATGATATTTTTGCACAGTCAAAAACAGGATCGGGCAAAACGCTGGCGTTTTTATTACCTGCTGTACAGCGTGTAATGAAACAAAAAGCACTCAGTAAACGCGACCCTCGCGTTTTGATCGTTGCGCCTACACGCGAATTAGCAACCCAAGTATACAGCCAATTAAGACTTTTAATTGCAGGCACAAACATTAGTGCAGTAAAAATACTGGGTGGTGAAAACTTTAACGATCAAATTAAAGCACTTCGTAAAGACCCGCACTTTGTAGTGGGCACACCGGGCCGTTTAGCTGACCATTTAAGTCAACGTTCATTACAGCTTTCAGGCTTAGAGCTTTTAATTTTTGATGAAGCTGACCGTATTCTAGATTTAGGCTTTACCGATCAAGTTAAAATGATCAACGAACTTGCTGATCACCGATTACGTCAAACGTTATTGTTTTCAGCAACGCTTGACCATGCACAAGTTGATGCCCTGTCACGTAACTTATTACGTTCACCAAAACAAATACTGTTAAGTGCTTCTAATGAGCAGCATAGTGACATTACCCAGCAGCTTTATTTAGCTGATCATCTAGATCACAAAGAAGCGCTACTAGAGCACTTTGTAAAACAAGATAATGTTGGCCAATGCATTATTTTCACTGCAACACGTGCCGATACTCAGCGTTTAAGCCAGTTATTAACTGATAAAGGCCTAAAAGCACAAGCACTTGCGGGTGACTTAACACAGGCTAAGCGCCTTGAAATCATGGATGCCTTTAGCCGTGAAAACTTTAAAATTTTAATCACCACTGATGTTGCATCACGTGGTCTTGATTTATTAAGCGTGACCCACGTAATTAACTTTGACCTGCCAAAACATGCTGAAGAATATGTGCACCGTATTGGTCGTACTGGTCGCGCAGGCTTTAAAGGAACTGCTATTTCGTTAGTGGGCCCGAAAGATTGGCCTAGCTACAAAGCAATTAAAGCATTTTTAAATGATGAATTAAGCTTTTTCACTGTTGACGGCCTTGTTGGTAAATTTAAAGGCCTACGTGATAAAAAACCACAAACGGTTTGGAATAAAGCAGAGAAAAAAGTCGCTGCAAAGCCTGCTAAACCAAAACGTAAAGCTGCCCCTAAAAAACCGAAAACGCCTATTAAACCACCTATTGATGTCGATGGTTTTTCACCTATGCGTCGTAAGAAAAAACCAGAACAGGAATAATAATGAGCATTCTTGGAACAACCCAAACACTATTCGTTAACGAAATGTCAAACGAAGGCGCCTATTTAGATGGCCGTGACTTAGGTGAAGTATTTTTACCAAGTAAAGAAATTGAATTCGAACTTGAAGCTGGTGACAGCGTGCAAGTATTTATTTATTTAGATCATACAGGCCACCCAACAGGCACCACAAAAAAACCTTTAGCTGAAGTGGGCGAATATGCCCTACTCCGTGTTAAAGCAATTAATAGCACTGGTGCGTTTATGGATTGGGGCCTCGAAAAAGACGTGCTAGCGCCATACAATGAACAAAAGCCAAAAATGAAAGAAGGCTTTTCGTATCTTGTACGTTTATATCTCGATAACGCCAGCCAACGTATTTGTGCATCAAGCAACTTTAATAAGTTTTTATCGAAAGAAGAACCAACTTACTCAACGATGGAAGAAGTTGACTTAATCGTTGCCGGTAAAACAGACCTAGGCTACAAAGTACTCGTAAACGAAGCCCACATAGGTGTGGTTTACTACAACACCGTATTTAAAAAGCTATTTGTTGGCCAGCGCTTAAAAGGCTTTATTCAAAAAGTACGTGAAGACGGCAAAATCGACGTACTACTTGAAAAGCCAGGTATGGGCAAAGTAAACGACTTAGGCGAAAAAATCTTTGCAAAATTAAAAGCCGAAGGCGGCGTACTTCACCTAGGTGATAAGTCAGACCCTGAAGCAATTAAAAAGACTTTCTCAACCAGTAAAGCAAACTACAAAAAAGCCATTGGCGGTTTGTTTAAGCAAGGTTTAATCGAGATTGAAGCAACGTCGATTAGATTAAAATAAGTTGCGAGTTGCGAGCCAACAAGATATTGAATTATTTGAAGAGTAAAGTGAAAGCTTTACTCTTTTTTATTCTTATTGGTTTTATAGCTTCAACTTACAGGTGCCGTAAACTTTCAAACGCTATTTTGAGCACTATTCATTTAAAAGTGAAAGTCGGTATTGTTCCATAAGCAGCATTTCAGGATTAACTCATTTCTGTCGGATAGACGACACCTGTTACCAAGTGTCGCCCTCCTAAGAACCGTACGTGCAACTTTCACTGCATACGGCTCAAGCCTTCACGAAGGCACCTAATTGGTACCCAGCAACTTATAAAGCAGCGA